>NZ_JAQMUE010000046.1 GCF_028330985.1 Roseofilum reptotaenium CS-1145
CGATCAGCTAGAAGAAGTGTTGTACCAGCGCTGCCAAACCTTATTGAAACAGCCAGAATTAATTGGAGGGTTAACCGATTTTTACGGGTGGAGTGAACTCACTGCTATATCACAACTTATTCAACGGACTTGATATGAAATTTACTTGGGAGTTGTCTCGAAAAACTGGCGCGATAGTCCGAAAATTCTAGAAGCCGCGCGTTTGTCTTGGTGGCAGTCCGCCACTCCTGATCGCATTCCCGAATCTTGCCGATAATTTCGTGAAAACTGCATCGTGCCACTGAAAAATATCAAATGGCCAGAACGAGATCCCAGTAGATAAACACTCCAGGATGAGTTGAGTTAATAAGCCTCGGGGTGCCCCATTTTCAACAAGAACAGCTAGATCATTGGTGAAAAGAAATTGCGAATAATATGATTCAATAACCCATCGCCAACCCCGATGCAATATCCCGATACAATATACAGTGCTTTGTGCTGTGATGGGAGGATGGGGGCATAGGGAGAGGGAACAACAGACTCGACAGCAGCCGATGAACAAAGTTTAATTAAATCTGTTAAAAGGCTAAAGGGCCTTGCTATAATCAACTGCCGTGACCCTGCCAAAGAAATCGCCATCATGAGCCGTATTATCGTCGTTACATCAGGAAAGGGAGGAGTGGGTAAAACCACCTGTACCGCAAATTTAGGAATGGCTCTGGCTCAACGGGGACGACGAGTCGTCCTGGTTGATGCCGATTTTGGCTTGAGAAATTTGGATTTGCTCTTAGGTTTGGAAAACCGTATTGTCTATACAGCAGTAGAAGTAATAGCTGGGGAGTGCCGTCTGGAACAAGCCTTGGTGCGAGATAAGCGCCAGTCAAAGTTGGTGCTGTTACCAGCAGCCCAAAATCGCACCAAAGATGCTATTACTCCCGATCAAATGGCCAAGTTGATTCATCGCTTGAGTCCCAGTTTTGATTATGCGATTGTGGATTGTCCGGCTGGGATTGAAATGGGATTCCAAAATGCGATCGCCGCAGCGCAAGAGGCTCTGATTGTGACGACTCCGGAAATTGCGGCTGTGCGAGATGCTGACCGGGTGATTGGTCTTTTGGAAGCCAATAGTATTCGCAAAATTCGCTTAATTGTCAATCGCATTCGCCCGAACATGGTGGAAGCCAATGACATGATGTCAGTTCAGGATGTGCAGGAAATCCTAGCTATTCCCCTATTGGGTATCATTCCGGATGATGAACGGGTGATTGTCTCTACGAACCGAGGGGAACCCCTAGTGCTTTCTGGCGCTGGAGAGTCGTCTTTACCTGGAATTGCCTATGGTAATATTGCTCGCCGTCTAGAAGGTGAAAAAGTGCCATTCTTGGATTTGACTCCCCCTCAAGGAAATTTCTTCAGCCGCTTGTTTCAGATGTTCCGTAAGGGATGAGCTGGGTGAATTTCGGTTTCCCCATTTCCTACTGCCCATTTCCTATTGCCCACTCCCTACTGCCCACTCCCTATGTTAAATGATCTTCTAGAACGTCTTTTCCCTTGGAAAACTCGCCCGTCCAGTCGCGAGGAGGTAAAACAGCGGTTGAAGTTGGTGCTGGCCTATGACCGAGCGGGGATTAGTCCAGGGATGTTGAATGCCATGCGCGATGATATTTTGGCGGTGGTCTCTCGCTATGTGGAGATTGATGACGAACAACTGGAGTTTGCCATTGAAAATAGCGATCGCTCTACAGCTTTGATTGCTAATTTTCCTATTCGCCGGATTAAAAATACGGCTGACCCGGAACCAGAAAACGCTTCCCTAGATGAACAAAGCGCTCTCATCTTTTCTTCTCAAGAAGAAGCGGCTGAACTCGAGGAGTTATTTGTCGAAGATGCTCCCCTCGACTCTTCTGAACCCCTGGCTAGTTCCTCATCTGCAACGGAAAAGGAGGAAAAGGATGTACACTCTTGTGCCCCCCCTCCTCCGAAAGACTCCCCTAAAAAATCCGATTTATCACCAAAATCTAGCCAAAAACCACGAAAAACGACCAAATCTGAGTAAGATAAAGTTAATCGTGTTACTCTGTCTTACGAATGAACTTGGAATCTGATGCTCAAAAACCCACTTCTGACTCCTTAAGTGCTTGTGTCAAGGCACTAGGTCTAACTCAGATTGAGCGCCATGTCTTTATTTGCGCCGATCAGGGCGTTCCTAAATGTTGCGATCGTCAACAGAGTCTTGAATCTTGGGATTATCTCAAAAGTCGCTTGAAAGAGTTGAAGTTGGATCTGCCCACTCCAGAACGACCGATGAGTATTTTTCGCTCTAAGAGTCATTGCCTACGAGTTTGCCAGAAAGGGCCGATTCTAGTCGTTTATCCTGATGGAGTTTGGTATCATAGCTGCACTCCAGATGTGATAGAGCGGATTATTCAGGAGCATCTCCTGGGCAATCAGGTCGTTGAAGACTATGCGTTCCTTGTCCATCCTTTGCCCAGTCCTTCCGTAATTTCATCATAAATTTTCCGAAAATTCTGAGAGACAGAGAAAAAATCAGTAAATTCCGCAGGCTTTTAATGAGATCCTCTGATTATTTCCGCAAAAGTACGCTATAATCAAGAAAATCCACCCAGCTAATATAAGTATATTCACGAGCTTTCTCCTAGGATACCCTGAGTTTCAGAGCCTCGGAAAACTCTAAGATATTTTGGGACAAGGAGGAAATTAGATTATCCTCCCTATTGATTTTCCAAAAATAGAGGAATATGCTGAAGAAATGGTAGTTTATAGTCAATTCACATAGGGGATACGGATATGACGACCGACCACAAGCAATTACTTCTGATTGACGACGATCCCAACCTGATTCTGTTGGTACAAGATTACTTGGAATTCCGGGGATACGAAGTCACCACCGCTGAAAATGGGCAAAGAGCGCTCGATATCTTGGATGATCAAACTCCAGACATGATTATCTGTGATGTGATGATGCCAGAAATGGACGGTTATGAGTTCGTGCAAAAAGTGCGTGAAGATGAGCAAACTGCCTGGATTCCCGTTCTGTTTTTATCGGCTAAAGGCCAAAGTCAAGACCGAGTGAAGGGATTGAGTAAAGGTGCTGATGTCTATATGGTCAAGCCTTTTGAACCTGAAGAACTGGTAGCTCAAGTAGAATCTTCTCTCAAGCAAGCATCCCGGATGATGCATCATCAGTATAAAGGGGGAAATACCGAAGTGAATTTCCCCAAAGTTCCTGAAGATGTAACCTTAACTCCCACTGAGCGCAAAGTAGTACAAAAAGTGGCCCAAGGCAGTTCTAATCGTGAAATTGCGGAGATCTTAAATGTGAGTCAGCGCACGGTAGAGAGCCATGTTTCCAATATGTTGGGTAAAACCAATTTGCACAACCGCACCGAATTGGCTCGCTGGGCTATGGAAAATAATCTAGCTTAAGAGCGATCGGGTTCACCAAATTGATTCCATAGGGTTGCATCTTTATTTTAGGTATCTTAGGTGTCCCAAGTGACGTTCACTTTTGCACTCAACTATTCTACTCCTCACAACCACTTAGAAACGCTTGCTCTATCAAGATTGTCCTTCTTTTCTGTACTTAGGGCGTGACAAGGAGATATCATTTCTGATATAATACTGTCATCCCAAGTCTGCTGGTGTAACTCAGTTGGTAGAGTAGCTGATTTGTAATCAGCCTGTCAGGAGTTCGAGTCTCCTCACCAGCTCTTCAAAGAAAGGCTTATTGTAAGGAACTTTCACTCCTGACGGACTGATTACAAAACAGCCGCTCTACCTAAAATCTGCCTAAAACCACCATAGCACCTCCAAAAGTAAGGGGCAAGAAATAGGTTAAATGGGTTAGATAGTAATTAGAGTTTTCTATAGAATCCATAGAGAAATCCAAGGGGGTTCCCTCAGAGGAGACTGAGAGAAACCCAAAACCCTCC
>NZ_JAQMUE010000047.1 GCF_028330985.1 Roseofilum reptotaenium CS-1145
CGCACCTCCACAAGAAATAGCAAAATAACTCGGAGACCAAAGATGATCTGAATGGGGAACTAAGTTGAACTCCTTTCTAAGAAGACGGCTAGAAACACCTTTCAGATGATTAACCAACTTGGAAATTGAATACGTTGGAGGGTATTCAATTAACAAGTGAATATGATCTTCTTCTCCATCAATTTCAAGAACAGCAAAATCCATCTTCTTCCCTAACTCTTTCAAGATCTCAGTTATTCGCAGCCTAATCTGTGTTGCAAGAACTTTTCGTCGATATTTTACGACAAAGACCAAGTAAACATGAAGAAGCGTAACGCTATGTCTACCGCGTCTATAGGATTTTTGATTCATGCAGACCCAATATGCTACACTCAATACTGTAGCATAAAAAATCCCTAATGAAAGCTCGATATCGCTACCGAATCTATCCAACTTCTGGACAACAAATCTCATGGTCGAGATTATTGGGTTGCGTCCGAGTGGTCTGGAATGATGCCTTGGGATTTTGTGTCGATCAATATCGCTCTGGAAATCAGAAGCCAAGCAATAGTCAATTACAGAAAAAGTTTATTACTCAAGCCAAAAAAGAGTCTAACCGCCAATGGCTATCCCAAGTTTCTAATATCCCTTTGCAACAATCTTTGAGAGATCTGAATACAGCTTATCAGAATTTCTTCAAGTCGAGCAAAGGTGAGCGGAAAGGAAAACCAGTGCGACCGCCTAGATTCAAGAGAAAAAGGGCTAGACAATCAGCAAGATTCGCTCGACATGGTTTCTCAATCAAAAGGGATAAAGTCTATTTGGCAAAAATCGGACTCCTTAAAGTGGTCTGGTCGCGCCCATTGCCAGCCCAGCCTTCATCAGTCACAGTGATTAAGGATGCGGCGGGTCGCTATTTCCTCAGTTTTGTAGTAGAAATCTTACCAGAGAGCCTGACTGCTAATCAACATTCAGTGGGTATTGATTTAGGGATTTCCACTTTTGCTACGTTATCGACGGGTGAAAAAATTGATGCCCCTAAGCCGCTAAAGAAACGGCTGAAAAGATTGCGGAGAGTGAATAAAAACTTATCTAGAAAACAGAAGGGATGTAAGCGGTATGAAAAAGCTAAAAAGCGCCGAGGCAAGCTGTATGCCAAGATAAAAAACATTCGCCGTGATTTCTTGCACAAACTATCAACAAGGATGATACGTGAAAACCAAACGATTGTCCTGGAAGATCTCAATGTGTCGGGGATGGTGAAAAATCGTCGCCTCTCTAGAGCAATTAGCGATTTAGGTTGGCGGCAATTTCGGACTTTATTGGAAGCAAAAGCCAATAAAGTCCGAAATTTTCGGGTCATCAATCGCTGGGAACCTACGTCTCAAGTCTGTTCAAGCTGTGGGTTTAAGGGAGGTAAACTCGATCTGTCAATCCGAAAGTGGACTTGCTTAAACTGTGGTGCAACCCACGATCGCGATGTTAATGCCGCCATCAATATTTTAGTCGCCGGAGGGCATTCGGAGACAATAAACGGACGTAGAGGAGAGTGTAAGACTTCCGTCAAGGGAGCAGCAACCGTTGAAGCGTCAACTCATCTGGAATTTAAGCAGTTATCGTTATTTGATACTGCTTGAATAGACAGGGAATCCCCGTCCAGAGCGAAGCGGCGGGCGGGGAGGATGTCAATGGGCAATGAAAAACCGCCTCCCCCTAAGGGCAGGCGGCTAGTTCTAGGATGAAGTTATCATACAGCAGGTTGGATGGGTATGTGGTAGATGGCGATCCCCCCCAACCCCTATTCTCGCCTCTGAAATGAATGAACACGGGGATGCACAAAGGGGGTATCCTGACCGCGCCAAGTGCTGTAACCCTAATCTGTAATATCTAACTGGGCAATGGATTCAACCGCAGGGGTGGAAGCTTGCAACAGGGGAGTATTGATCACCGCATCATTCGCTAGAGTAAATAATGGATTGGAGAAAATACCACCTAGGGAAGTGACTAATAGGGAAACAATTAAACCGACTTGCAATGGACGTAATCCGGGAATATTCCATTGAATTTCGGGATAATTTTCTACAGATTCCGACATTTCATGGGGTTCTTTAACCACCATCATTTTGACAACGCGGATATAGTAGTAAATGGAAACAACACTGGTGATTAATCCGAGTAAGACAAGGGTATACAAACCGGCTTGCCAACCTGCCCAGAAGAGGTAAATTTTGCCAAAGAAACCAACTAGAGGTGGAATACCACCGAGGGATAATAGGCACAGGCTTAATCCGAGGGTGAGTAAGGGATCTTTTTGGTATAAACCGGCATATTCACTAATTTGATCGGTTCCGGTGCGCAGAGAGAAGAGAATCACGCAGGTAAAGCCGCCCAGGTTCATGAAGAGGTAAACCAGGAGATAGAAAATCATGCTGGCATATCCGGCTTCAGTTCCGGCAAGGAAACCAATCATCACAAAGCCCGCTTGAGCGATCGAGGAGTAGGCTAACAGCCGTTTCATGCTGGTTTGGGCAAGGGCGACAACGTTTCCTAAGACGAGGCTGAAGATGGCAAGGGCGGTAAAGACAAAGTGCCATTGCTCGGAGACGGAGGGGAAAGCGGTGACGAGCAGGCGAATGGCGAGGGCAAAACCTGCGGCTTTGGAGCCAACGGAGAGAAAGGCAACGACGGGAGTGGGAGAGCCTTCATAAACATCGGGTGTCCATTGGTGGAAGGGGACAGCAGAGATTTTGAAGGCGATACCGGCGATAATGAAGACAAGTGCAATGACTAGACCGATCGCCGGACTGTTGGGATTTTGCGTAAAGCTTTTGGCAATTTCCCCCAGTTGGGTTTCTCCACCGGATAAGCCATAGAGTAAGGAACTGCCATAAAGAAATACCGCCGAACTTGAGGCTCCAATTAACAGATATTTTAAGGCCGCTTCATTGGAGCGGGGGTCACGTTTCATATATCCCGTCAGTAAATAGGAAGCAATACTGAGGGTTTCTAGGGAGACGAAGATCATGACTAATTCATCTGCTCCAGAGAGGAACATCCCCCCGATGGTAGCGGTGAGCAGAATCATCAAGAATTCGCCTAAAGCGGTTCCCGTTTCTTGGACGTAGGTGATGGACATGAGGATGGTGAGCGCCGCAGAGAGGGAGATCGTGCCTCGAAAGACCATACTTAAGGCATCACTGTTAAATCCGCCGAAGAAGGCGACTGGGTTGGTTATGTCCCATTGGAGGAAGAGAGCGCCAACGGAAGCTAATAATCCGGCGATCGCGATATAGGGAGTCCAGTTTGAGGCGTTGCGTCCGCCGATTAGGTCTGTAATCAGCACGACCAGTAAGGTTAGAATAACAATTCCCTCTGGTAATATGGCTCCAGCATTAAGCTGGGCAGCAAGGTTGGTAAAATCCATAGGTTGTTTTGAGTTGAGCTATGCATCTGGCGACGTAACATTTCCGCATTATACAGCGCTTCGTGCTAGGGAAAAGGCAAAGGGAAAGCCTTAGAAATCAATTGTTCTGGATATATCAGTGTGGGTTTGGCTGCCTATTGCTGGCAATAGGGACGGGAAAATTGCCCGTCGTTTTGCCATTGCTCCAGATTGGGCAATCGAAATTTTCGGTCTAGAACTCGGACAAACGGCGATCGCTCTACATCGGTGAAAACGCTTGAAGCCTTGAAGAAAAAAAAGTCCTAAGGATCGTTACCCCCAGGACTCTCAAACCTTTATTCTGAGATCTAGTATAACAGGTCTGTCAATCAATTGGACTTTGACTTGACCCATGTTACTCCTTACTCTTTAATCGATTTCCTCTCGCCAATAAGCCAAGACTTCAGTGGGATTAAATCCACGATATTGTAAATAGCGGTAGACCTTGGTTTGGGTTTGAGGATCGAGGTTAGCCCAATCGGTAATTTTATATTTGCGTTCTACCTTAGCTTGTAAATCTTGGGTTTCGGCTAAGTTGTCTGGGGGTTCAGGTTGTTCCTGCCAAGCTTGTTCAAAGGTTTCTGAGGAAATCCCTTTGCTTAAGCATTTGCGACGAAGGGCAGCTTTACCATATTTTCCTTTGCCGCTTTCAATCAGCGTACTGGCTAATCGACGATCGGATTGATACCCTAAACTCTGTAAGTGGGCGATTGTCTCCGCAATTTCCTCAAGAGAAAAGCCCTTTTCTTGAGCCTTCTTTTCCAGTTCTTTAACGCTATAATCGCGGCGCGAAAGGAGAAGATTGAAATAAGTCTGACAAGTCATAGTGGCACAAAAGTAGAGAAAGAAAGAGTTAAACATTAATCGATCCAGGGTATAAGGCTCAGTTCTTGACGAATCCGACCGATTATTGCTCTAATAACAAGTACGATCCTCGGTAAAAGCTTATGACTTCTTTACCTTATACGCCTCCTCCCCGAAAGCCGGCAAAGCCTTCTGAACCCACGCAGAGCCAAACCGCCAACCCAACGGCTTCTCAGAAGTATTCGCCATCTGTACCGATTTCAGTGTATCGGGATTTAGCCAGTGAGGTGAAAGAAAAGCAAGTCATGCTGGAGAGTCTAAAACAACAGAATCAACAACTGATTCAACAAAATCAACAGTTACGGGGAGAAATTGAGCAGTTGGTGCGATCGGTGGTACGTCTGCAACAGATTGCCCATGCCTATGAGCCAAGTATACCGGTTGCGCCCCCCCTTCCAGATCCTCAAGAAGCCTTTACCCCGGAACCGAAGTTTACGCCAGAGCCGAACGTTGATTTAACTCCTCCACCCCCACCAGAACCCGAAGATCGCGATTCTCCTGTTGATTTACCTCCGCCTCCAGAGGATGTACCGTTGTTTAGTGAGGAGCAGCAACGCCCCTATCCCCATCCTAGCGCTCCAGAACGTTCATCGGATCTCAATGGTGTGGGTTTGGCGATCGCCATCTTTATTATTGCGGCTATGGCAGGAACAGCCAGCTTTCTGATTGTGCGCCCCTTGATTCACCAAGGCAATCCGAAGTAAATTTCGTAAAACAGGTAACAAAATTCTATTGCCAACGGGTGATAGTAAAATGCAGTCCTAGTCCAGTCTATTTGATTAACGAACCCTTAAGGAGTTAAAACGTTGAAAAAAATTCAAGCAATTATCCGTCCATTCAAACTGGATGAAGTTAAAATTGCCTTAGTCAATGCTGGTATCGTGGGGATGACGGTTTCTGAAGTTCGGGGTTTCGGACGGCAGAAGGGTCAAACTGAGCGATATCGGGGTTCTGAATACACGGTTGAGTTTCTGCAAAAACTCTCGTTGGAAGTCGTGGTTGAGGATGCTCAAGTCGATCTTGTCGTTGATCAGATCATCAGCGCTGCTCGTACAGGTGAAATCGGAGACGGAAAAATCTTTATTTCTCCTGTGGAAAGGGTGGTTCGGATCAGAACGGGAGAGTCTAATTTAGAGGCAATCTAAGCTCTAATCTCAGAGAGTAACCGCAGTTGGCTAGTTGGTGAGGATTTTCATGGATCTAGTTACATAATAGGTGATACTAGCCTTATCCTCACCTAGAGGTCTACCACTCAATGGCTTCTAGATAATGTCTCACGAAACTTCTCACCACTAACTCTCAGAAATAGCGCTCAGGGAAAATTGCTCTGGGCGCTTAGCGTTTCGTTTTAGGATTAATGGTTTACTGCCATAGCTGTTGAAATTGGGGTAAAAAGATTTTAAAGGCTTCCCCTCGATGGGAAAGGTGATGTTTCATCTCTGGGGTAAATTCGGCAAAGGTACGTTGATGTTGGGGGAGATAGAAAATCGGATCGTAGCCAAAGCCAGCATTTCCTCTGGGAGCATGGAGAATTGCGCCGGCACAAATGCCTTCGCTACTGAGAATAATGTTTCCAGAGGGTTCAGCAAGGGCGATCGCACAAACAAAGTGAGCGCGGCGATTCTCTTCATTGGCTAATTCCTTCAGAACTCGTTCAATCCGTTCGGTATCCGTATTGCCATAACGAGCGGAATAAATGCCCGGAGCGCCGTTCAGAGCCTCAATGGCGAGTCCAGAGTCATCGGCGATCGCCCATTCTCCGGTTGCTTTAGCCACTTCTGAAGCCTTTAAGCAAGCATTTTCTACAAAGGTATCCCCCGTTTCTTCAACGTCTAATTCTGGGGGTTTGGGCAGAAAGTGGATATCTAACCCTACAAAATAGGCTTTGATTTCTTCTAATTTACCGGGGTTGCCTGTGGCGACGACCAAAGATTTCATGGAACAGTTATAGATAGGGAACCAGAAACACTTGCAAGTGTGGTACTGGCGAGTGTTTCTACTCCATTATTCTAATTCATCGGGATCGATGCCCAGTTCCCGTAAGCGATCGGCTAATTTTTCTGCCCGTTGGCGCTCGCTCAGAGCTTCTTGCTCTAGAGTTTTCAGTTTCTCTTGCTCGGCTTTAATCAAGCCTTCTACTAGGGGAGGATTGAGCAGTTCTTGCACGGATAAAACGAGGTCTTGAAACTGAGGAGATACCACTGTGTCCGTTTCTTTAAAGTCGGTATACTCATATCCTTCTTCATTGGTTGGATTGGTAAACACGCGCACCTGTTTCTTTTTGGGGTCAATAATCCAATATTCCGCAATTTCTGCTAGTTCGTATTCATTGCGTTTAACCACATAATCATCCCGACGATTGGTGCTAACCACTTCCACCACCAAGATTGGTTTTTCCGCAAAGTCTAATACTCCTGCCCCTCCTCGATCTCCCACTTGTTCCCAAAGAGCTTGCTCGCAGACGACAGCATCGGGAATACGAGACGTTTTTTCCTCAGTCCTCACACCGACGATAGTTTTGGCAACGAAAGATAAATTCTGGTTAGCAAAGTAGTGCTGGAGTTGATAGACCAAAAACTCGCAGATTTGACAATGCTTGAGGGTGGGTGTATTCATGGGGATCAGTTTTCCTCGGTATAATTCCTGGAGAATATCCGGTTCTCCTTCATACTCTAGATACTCCTCAAAGGTGAATAGATGCTCTTGAGTTTCTTGGGGCTGGGGAGCGATCGCTTGGGTTTCTGGAATCGTTGCTTGAGTCATCAGGTGAGACCTCGATCGTGCGTTATCAGTAAATTCTAGCCAAAATGCAGTTAACGCTTGACTCAGATAAGGAGCTGAGAGCAACTTGTCTGAGTCAAGCGTTATCAAGATGGGGAATTTAAGTGAAGGTATTCGCCCAATCTTTAATCCAATTTAAGGTGTCATGGACGTTTTCTAGGGTGGCGGCTTCACAATAAAGACGTAAAACAGGTTCGGTTCCGCTAAAGCGAACGAGGAGCCAACTGCCATCGGCTAATCGGAATTTGTAACCATCAATGGTATTGCAGTCGGTAACAGCTTTACCCGCAATTTTGGTGAGGGGATGGGTTTCTAATTCTTGTACAAGACGCGATCGCACTTCCATGCTGGCTAAGGGGAGATCGATACGATCGTACATGGAGGAAAATCCGGTTTTTTCTTGCAGTTGACTATACAGATAGCCAAGATTTTGCCCCGATTGCACCACGGCTTCGAGAACATAGAGGGCGGAAAGCAGGGCATCCCGTTCGGGAATATGGGTGTTATAGCCAACACCACCGGATTCTTCCCCGCCAATGAGAACGGAATTCTCTAACATGCGATCGGCAATATATTTATACCCGATCGCCGTTTCATGGACGGATAAGTTATACAGTTGTGCCACTTTGGGCATTAAATCTGAGCCACTGATGGTTTTAACCACTTCCCCAGTAAATCCGCGTCGGGTAGCTAAATGTTCGATCAGAACAGGAATCAGAATTTGGGTACTCATGTATGTGCCATCTTTATCTATGGCAGCGATGCGATCGCTATCGCCATCAAAGACTAAACCGGTGACTAAGTCTGAACTCTTTCCAGAGGTGGAAAAGTTCTTCATATCTTCTAATAATTGAGGTAAATATTTGGGTAGAGGTTCAGGCGCACCGCCACCAAATAGGGGGTCGCGATCGCTATTTAACTCTCGAATATCGACCCCTAAAATTTGCGCCAATCCTCCTCCGGCTGCTCCATGCATGACATCGGCAAACACGGTTAATTTACCTTGGATAATGGCGGATTGAATGGCTCCAATATCCACTTTAGAACGTAAAATCTCACAATAGGAAGGCCAAGGATCAAACGACTCTAGGGTTCCCGGTTTTGGGGCAGGGGGGAGGGTTTGGCCGAGTTTCGCTTCTATTTTTTGGGTGACTTCTGGGGAGACAGAACCGCCAAAGGCTCCTTTCACTTTTAAGCCAAGATATTTACCGGGGTTATGGGAAGCCGTCATGACAATTGCACCGAGGGCATCTTTTTCTTTAGCTGCCCAACTGAAGGCGGGAGTGGGGGCGTAAGTATTCGTGAGCAGCACATTAAAACCCGCATTTTGAATGGCTTCAGCAGCAACTTGGGCAAATTCTTCTGCTAAAAACCGGCGATCGTGGCCCACAATTACGGTACGGTTAGTTTGATCGCCATAAACTTCTTCTAAAATCTGGGCGGCGATCGGGGCAACTTCAGCCACCCGTTCCATCGTGAAATCTGCCGCAATAACCCCGCGCCAGCCATCTGTACCGAATTTAATGGGGTTTTTAAAAGATGTTACTGCCATAAACGCTGCCTCTTTCCATAAATACTCACTTCTTGAGTTTACCCCCAATTTTCGGCTGGTCTACTGTCTGTAAAAATATCAATATTTGTTACAAATTCTCTCAAAAACAGAATATAGCGCTCTTTCAAAGAACACCAAAGGTATCTTTTCATATTAACTCTAATATCAAGTCATTCAATGATCAAGGATTAATTTTGATTTCTAACGGGTTGTATTCGATTTTTACTCTAGAGCCATATCTGATTTCCGGAATCAACGGTGCAAGGATTTCCAGAAGGGATGGATTGTGAAAGTGGCGGATCTTGGTTTCAGGATGGGGATAATAGATTAAACTGTCATATTTTTGCTCTTGAAATGATACACGACAGCGTGAAAAGGAAAAATCTTCAGGTAGAGTATGCTCTGTCCAATTTACAGATCTAAATGTAAATTCAGGTTCGACTAACTCGAACGTTTTGGGGCTAATGGCAATATTCAATGTTCCTGGGAAGAAGGGAGTTAAATCCAGACCTAATGCTTTGAAGAAAGGAGTCTGCATTTCTATTGTACCCCTAGGATAGGGACTATCTAATGCATTGCCAGAAGCCACCTGATGTCCGGGTTGTATCATTCCATCTACCTTTTGCCAAGAGCGATCGATCATCTGAATTATGTTATTATCACTGATTTTATTATAGAGCAGAGAAAGGGAGAATTAGAACATTTTCTATTACCTATTCCCGGCTCCCCAACCTGAAGCATTTCATCAGAGCCAATTAACCGAACTTGATATCATCTGTATTTAATCCGGTTTTAATCAAATGGCGAATTTCTTTTACTTGAAAATTATCGGCGAACTGTTGGAGTTTCAGCGCAAATGGGACATAGACAGCATTATGATCTTGCAGGGCGATCGCCGCTTTCTCCAGACTATTAAGATTCCCTCTTAGGGCTAAATCGAGTAATTTCTCTAATATCTCCTGTTCTGGAAAAACCATCTGTTCTTCATGTCGATTATTCTCTGAGGAATGAGAGGCTATCTTCTGTTCTTTAACTCCAGAATCAACCAATCCTTGATTTTCATAAATCCACTCTAAATGCAAGTATTTTTGTAAGTAAACCAGCAACAAATCCACTTGTACAGGTTTCGGTAAAAAGGCATTTCCACCGACCCTTAAACTTTCTTCTTGATCGGTAGAAAACACTTTAGCTGAAGACACAATAATCGGGATCTCTTTCCATTCATCAGACTGGCGAACTCTTTTAATTAAATCCAACCCATTCATGATTGGCATCATGATATTAGTAATAATTAAATCTGGTTTATAGTTCTGCACTTGATCCAATCCTTCTTCACCCTGGTTTGCTTGAAGACAAATAAACCCGATTGATTCTAACAAGCTGACGACAATTGCTCGGTTTTCCCACTTATCATCAACAATCAGAATGGTTTTCACTGACCCTTGAAATCCTATAATTTTCTGAGCTTTTTGATCGTAAGATTGATGCGGACATTCAGCCGGGACTTGCAAGGATAAATCGACCCAAAACCGACTGCCTTCACCTAAGCTACTTTCCACCTGAATCTGACTACCCATCAGCGCGACAATTCTTTGACTAATGGTTAAACCCAAGCCAGTTCCTTCTGATTTTTTTTGAGTTTCTCCAACTTGCTCAAAAGGCTTGAAAATTTGTGTCATTTGGTTAGCATTCATGCCAATACCGGTATCTTCTATTTCAAAGTGAATGCTGACGTTTTGATTTTTAAAGATTTGATTAGGACGATCTCCCTCTCCTAAAGACATATTTTTGACCTTGAAAATCACTTGTCCTCGATCGGTGAATTTTATGGCATTTCCCAGCAAGTTAATGAGGACTTGTCGAAGACGTTTTTCATCAGCATAAATACCAACGGGAAGCCAAGGATCGGATTGATATAGAAATTCAATATTTTTTTGTTTTGCTCGTAGGCGAAACATTTCGACAATCCCCATCAGAAATGAGGGTAAATGAAAATAGCTGTTTTCTAGTTCGAGCTTTCTCGCTTCAATTTTCGATAAATCCAAAATGTCATTAATCAACGTCAGTAAGTGTGATCCACATTGATGAATAATATCGATCCCATCAAACTGAGACTTGAGGAGGTTATCTGATCTTTGAAGAATTTGCGTATACCCTAAAATGCCATTCAGGGGAGTGCGGAGTTCATGGCTCATATTGGCTAAAAATTCGCTTTTGGCTTGATTGGCGCTATCGGCTGCAATTTTAGCTTGTTCCAATTCTTGAGTGCGATCGCGGACTTTTTCCTCTAAAGTCTGGGAATAGTCTTGTAATTGCACATTAGCCTGTTGTAATTGTCTTTGATAGCGGCTATTTGTGCCTAGAATGGCGGCAACTGTCAAAGCAGAGAGGGGAGCAATCACCGGAATCCACCATCCGATTAAAAACGCACCATAGCCAAATAAAACTATCCCCCCTCCACTAGCACTGACCGCTATAATCGTGAGACCGGGAAAACTGTGGGTCGCTGAAAGCTTAATTTGAGGCAGGGTATAACTCAACAGGACTCCGATCGCAGACCAAAACAATACCCACAGACCTTTCAAGGGTAAAGATAATACTGAGGTTAAGGGCCGGCCATCTAGAGCAGCACTTAACATCAGGCTGGCAATATTGGCATGAATAAAGACCCCAGGCATCGGCTCAGAGGTCTCTTGATTACGATTGCTGTAGGGAGTATGAAAAAAATCATTCGTGCTGTGAGCCACCGAGCCAATGAGAATGAGGCGATCGCGGATTAATTCGGGATCAAAGTCCCCTTGCAGTAATTTCATCATACTCAGGGACTCAAATTGATCTGGAGTGCCCCGATAATTGAGCACAATTTGATAGCCCCCTAAATCCGCTTGACGATAACTGCCATTTTTGGAGGTTAAGGGACGAAATTCTGCTTGTCCTAACCCGTAAAACCGACGGTCTGAATCAATAGTTTTTAATTCAATTTCTTCCCCATGCAAATAATCTAAACTGGTTCTTACTCCTAAAGTTGGCAATAATTGTCCCTCTTCATCCAAAGATACAATCAGCGCTCGTCGGACTTTAGAGTCAGCATCTACTACTAAATCTGCTAGGGCAACTTGCTGGTTTTCTTCTAGGGCAGAAGGGGGGGCAACTCCTTCTCCTACTGCTTTTTTAATCCCGATTAAATGGGGCGTTTGAGCGATGACTTCCATCCATTTTTCGGTTCCTGGAGCAACCGGTAGATCGCGATATAAATCTAAACCAATCACCCTCGGATGATGTTGATTGAGGATAGAAATGATTTGCGCTAATGTGCCATCACTGAGTGGCCAAGTTCCCAGTTCCTGAATATCGCGATCGTCAATGGTGATGGTGGTAATCCGTTGTTCTGGTTGTTCTAGGGGGCGATGGCGAAAAAACTGGTCTAGAGTGGCCCATTCAAGCAGTTGAAATCCTCCAGCCATTCCGGCAATCATCACCGTAGCGGTGACACTTGGAGCAATGGTAAGCAAGGGGTGCCATTGCTGAACATAGTGCTTGAGACGATGCCACATCAGGAATTGCCAGATATCAGTATGCACAGCTTAAGGTTGGGATTTGAGGATCGGTTGATTGGCGATCGCCTCTAGTCCTACGGATGATAATAGCTCTGTCCAATTTTCGATCAAGGATGGATTATCGGGTTCCTGTTTTTTTAATTGCACCAAAGAAAAAATGGTGTCATACCAAAGTTTGGCTTGGGCGAGATCTTGGACTTTTTTTAAAGAGAGTTCGGAGGAAATAGAATACTCTTCTCGAGGCAAACGACGAACCCACCCAACATATTCTGGACTGTCCGGTTCTAACGCTTCCCCACAAATGAAGGCCATCCTCCATCGATAATTGACGTTTTCTTTTAAGGGAGGTGCATCTTCTGGCAGTTGCACGCCAATAATTCCAGGGGTTTCTGGTAACTTCATTTGGTGCTGAAAATGCTGTTCTCCGGTCTCGGTTTGTAGACTAAAAAATATCTGTTGAGCTGAAATTTGGGGAACATAGATATAAATCGTTGGCCTTTCAGCAACCGTAAAACCGATCTGGGTTTTTGGAAGTAGGGGAGTGATGGGTGATAAACCCTCTTGGACTGAAACGCACTGTTGGGGATTGCGCGCTCCTCCCCCTAATGTGGAGTCGGGAGCTTGATCTTCTGGGGGTTCAAAGATTACAGCTTCCGCTGAAGTTGCCATTAAACTTAGAGTAACTGCTGCAATTAAACCCGGCAGTCTGGATCGAGAAACTGGAAAGGGTTTACTCATAGCGATAGGGTTGATGAGGGTTGACAGGGGTCTTGATTCTATTGTGCTTGCTTTTCCGGCAAAATCCAACCCGTTTAAAAAAATGACAACGGTAGTTAACCGGGTCTCCGTTTCCCCCTATCACCCCATCGGGGGGAAGATTTGCCAGGTTTTAGCCGTCACTTGAAGATTGACTTTTGTGCCGATGGGTAGGGGGTTAATGGTGTTGCTTCTGGCTTTGAGTTCTAGTCCGGAAGGGGTGTGCAAAGTATAACGATGTTCGCGACCGAGAAATTGGCGATCGCCGATTTTGGCGATCGCGTTTTCATCCGGTTTGAGCTGAATATCTTCTTCGCGAATCATTAAATCGCCTTGCTCTAAGTCTTCTGAGTCAGGGACGAAAAATGAGCCGATTTCCGTATCCCATTGGGAACCGTTGCGACGAGCAGGGATAAAATTGGCTTGAGTGACAAATTCCGCAACAAACCGAGTTTGAGGATGACGGTAAATAATTTCTGGCGGCCCAATTTGTTCGAGTTGTCCGTTGTGCATCACGCCTACCCAATCACAGATAGAGAGCGCTTCTTCTTGATCGTGTGTAACAAAAATAGCGGATATGCCACTCGCTTTGAGAATGCGGCGAATCTCGGATCTCAGGCGCACTCGCACTTGAATATCTAGGTTGCTCAGGGGTTCATCTAAAAGGACGATGGTGGGTTCTGGTGCTAGAGCGCGAGCCAGGGCAACTCGTTGTTGTTGTCCTCCAGAGAGTTGGTGAGGATAGCGGTTTTGGAGTCCTTCCAAGCTCACCAGGGAAAGGGCTTCTAAGAGCCGTTTTTCAACCGTTCCTGTGCCCGAGCCTCGACGATGCTTCAAGCCAAAGATAATATTTTCTGCCACGGTTAGATGGGGGAATAAGGCATAATCCTGAAACACAATGCCCACATCTCGCTTTTCAGGAGGCACAGAAAAACGAGCTGTTCCCACCTCTTGCCGCCGTAATTCAATCTTGCCCCCAACCGGTTGCTCAAATCCAGCAATTAACCGGAGTAATGTCGTTTTTCCACATCCTGAAGGCCCTACCAAGCCTAAAATATCGCCTTGCTTTAAGGTGAAACTGACCTGATTGACCACAAATCCTCTCTTTGGGTCAAATTGTTTGCTCACCTCTTCTAGGTTCAACACCACCGTCTCTGACATGCTTTGCCCTGTAACCGTTCAATCGATTAAAACTGCTATTACAGTAGCATAGTTTTTAGGCATCTTTTGAGAAGAGTTCTTAGTCTATTGGGGGACAACTCTGGGCCATCTCCATTCAAAAGAACAGATGACAGAGAAGAAGACCCGTTCCTCTTCTCTGTCGAATCTTTACTCGGAGAACACCAAGAGTTACTATAACTTTGTTGAAAATAATTGTCAATACATTAGAATAAAAAAAGTCGGGAAAGACCTTTCCCGACTGCTTTAGGATCGAATGAGTGATGACGGAGTAAAAGACGCGGAGGCAGTTAACTGAGAGATTCAAGATAATCCCGAACTCGATTACGGCGCTTAGGTTGGCGGAGCTTTTGTAAGGCTTTGGCCTCAATTTGCCGGACGCGCTCGCGAGAGAGTTCTAGGGCGCGGCCAATTTCGGCTAAGGAATAGGGATGACCATCACCGAGGCCAAAACGCATTTGAATGACATCTCGTTCCCGACTGGTTAAGTCCGCCATCAGGTGACGCAGGTCTTGTTGTAAGGATTCGCGCATTAAGGATTCTTCAGGGGAAATGCTATCCGTTTCTAGAAGTTCTCCCAGTTCTGTATCTTTATCTTTACCCACCTTGGTTTCCAGGGATACTGAGCGAGGAACCCGCAACAGCACTTCTCGAATTTGGCCTGGGGTCATGTCTAGTTCTGCCCCTAAATCTTCGATGGTAGGGGTGCGCCCTTTGTCTTGGGCAAGTTTACGTTGGGCTTTTTTGATCTTATTGAGTTTCTCAGTAATGTGGACCGGTAGGCGGATTGTGCGGCTTTGGGTGGCGATCGCCCGGGTAATCCCTTGGCGAATCCACCAGTAGGCATAGGTGCTAAAGCGATACCCTTTAGTGGGGTCAAATTTTTCTACTGCTCGTTCTAGTCCCAAGGTTCCTTCTTGAACCAAATCTAGCAACTCTAAACCCCGATTTTGGTATTTTTTGGCCACTGAGACCACCAGACGCAAGTTAGCCTTAATCATGTGGTCTTTCGATTTCAGGCCAGCCGATTGAATTTCGTCTAACTCAGGCACTGTTAATCCAGCTAACTGTGCCCAATGGCGTTTACCTTCGACCAAAGCTACTTTGAGGTCTGCCACATGGGTTCGACCAACTTCTGCCCAGCGCTCCCAACTCGGCCGATGTCCAAGCTGGGACGTGAGGCGATCGCGAATTTCCATTAATCGCACATACTCTTGAATCGGCCCAGTTTCCGATTGTCCAGCTTGATTGCGTAATTCGATCAGTTGAATATAGCGCTGGACTTGTTGAGCTTCTGCCACTTCCTCATCGCGACCGAGCAAGTGGACTCTGCCAATTTCTTGGAGATACAACCGGACTAAATCCGTTGTGCGACGGTTGATTGAGGTTGGCCGGTTACGGGATTCCGTAGACTCCATTTCCAGTTCAGCCATTGTCTCTGAGGAGGTCAAGTCTTCTTGGGAAGTGAAATCCTCCGACGCTTCTAACTCATAGCTAGAGGTAGAGGATTCATTGTATTCAGGGTTCGGGCCAAAAGCAGTTACTGGCGTAGTCATCGTCTCAGTTGCTCCAAGTCATGAAAGGGAAGCATTTATAGGGTTCCTATCCGATTAGGGAACCCTAATCGGGGGATGAATGACAGAATTTTTAGATTTTTTTAATAAATCTATTCGTCTGTGACTTCATCAACTCGATCGGGTTTTCCAAGTTTTGAGAGAGTGAACTTGAGTCTCAATTGCCTAAGCCAGAATGGGCTCGACCAGAGAGACTCAGTTTCTCTAAGAACTCAGGAGTAAGCTTATCAACTTTTACTTACTGTTGTTTACGGTTAAGCCGGTTTTATGGCGTTTTAGCCTTAAGTTAACCAGTTCTCATATTTTTTTATTAGGAGAATCAATTCAGATGGACTATGAAATCCTGCACCCTGATTGATTGAGCGTTCGACTGGGTATCCTATGTTTTTTTGCAAGTCCACTCTACTATAGATAGAGGTTACCTTAAGGGAAGTGACTTGGGTCAAAGGTTGAATTAATCTTTATCACTAAGTTCCCTCAGATCCAAAGATATTCACAAGTGTGAAACCCATACCCAGATTGGGGTAGCCTGGATTGGACTCCCCTTGTCTTTTTTCTTATTCACACTCTAAAATCAGGATTCAGGCTTAATATCTCTTAACATCAGGGCATGAACCGCCTGATGAGGGCTGATTTTCCCTTGCAGCAGTAAATCAACTTGAGTACAGATAGGCATCGGAATCTGATGACTTTGGGCCAGTTGGACTAAAACTTCTGTCGTATTAATGCCTTCTGCGGTTCCCTCCAGATGGTCGAGAATTTCCCATAGGGGTTTTTCTTTTGCGAGTTGATAGCCGACCTGATAGTTGCGGCTGAGGGGACTATTACAGGTGGCTAATAGGTCGCCTAAACCGGAGAGTCCGTAGAAGGTTTCGGGTTTGGCTCCCCAATGAGTGCCGATGCGGATCATTTCAGTTAGGCCCCGTGTGAGCAAGGCGGCTTTGGCGTTGGTTCCCAGGTGTAGACCATCACAGACTCCAGCGGCGATCGCCAAAACGTTTTTTAAGGTTCCTCCCAGCTCTACCCCTAGGGGGTCGTCATTGGTATAGACGCGAAACCGTGTGGAGGAAAAGACCTGTTGCACCCATTTTGCTGCTTGGGGGTCTCGACTGGCAACGGTGGTGGCAGCAGGAAGGCCTTGATTAATCTCTTTGGAGAGATTTGGCCCAGCTAAAACGACAACGCTATTCTCAGGAAAAGCGGTTTGCCAGAGTTGGGAGGGAGTAATGCGATCGCTCGGATCGAGACCTTTGGTAACTGTGACGATCGCAGCAGAAGGCTCAAGTCCACAGGCTTGCACTTGTTCCACAACTGGTTTTACCCCTTTCATGGAAACAGCGCTGAGAACGAGGGAAGCGCCAGCGAGAGCATCGCAGAGGGGCAGATCGCCGCGACGAGACCAAATTTTGACGTGATGGTGGCGATCGCGGGCCAGTTGAGCGAGGGTTTGCCCCCAAACCCCACCCCCGATCGCGGCGATGGAGAGTGCTGGATCTGAAGAGAAGGATGATGATAGGTCAGAAGTCATGGGTGTCTTAAACTAGGGTTTTCTATTGATTCTGATCTATTACCCTTGCAGCTCTGGTGACCCATGGAAAGGGAGAAGATAGACTAAATGCTATCGGGGTCGATGTTGAGTTCGCGCAGTTTTGCAGCTAGGCGATCGGCCCGTTGAGTTTCGCGATCGGCAATTTCTTCCGGTGTCAAAACCAACTCACCCTCAGCAGTGAAGAAGCGTAATTGGCGATCGCGCCTTCCCAAATATAATCCCAATTCCTCGCTCCACAAGTATCCTGACTCATTGGCAGCGATCTCTGCATAGTCGCCCCCCTTGAATATAAATCCCTGTAACTCTAGCGTTTCTAGGTCAAACCAGAAATATTGTGGCGCTCTAAAAATCTTTTGGTAAAGCTCTTTTTTCAATTGGCGATCGGCTGATGTATTTTTCTGCGAGAAGATTTCCACAATCACATGGGGATATTTACCATCTTCCTTCCAAACCACCCAACTTTTGCGCGGTTTTCTCTCCGTTTTCAGGGCAACAAAGAAATCCGGGCTGCGCCAGTTCCCTGATTCGATTTGTTGGCGACTATAGTAGACCGAGAGATTACCCGCAACGTAGAAATCCTGGCGAGATCTCCAATGTCTTTCTAAAGATTGAATTAAGAGGATAACTTGTCTTAGATGCAGGTCGCTGTCCATGGGAGGTTCATTACTGTAAAGATCGCTAGGGGGGAAGATAATCTCTTCTTCCGATTTGGTATTGGATACTAAGGTTGAGGAATCAGTCATGGCAAAAAATAGAGGAATTATAGCGTATCCGGATCGATGTTCAGTTCTCTAAGTTTAGCCGCTAGGCGAGCTGCTCGTTGAGCTTCTGTTTCAGCTCGTTGAGCTTCCGCATCGGCTCGTTGAGCTTCTGTTTCAGCTCGTTGAGCTTCTCGGTCGGCGATTTCATTGGGTGTCAAAACCAACTCACCATGGGCTGTGAAAAAGCGTAATTGGCGATCGCTCCTTCCTAAATACAATCCGAGTTCTTGACTCCATAAGTATCCCGACGGGTTGGCCGCGATCGCCTGATATTGACCCCCAAGCATAACGAATCCTTCAAACTCTAAAGTATCGGGGTCAAACCAGAAATATTCCGGAGTACTAAAAATATTTTCATAAATCTGTTTTTTTAATCCCCGATCTACCGATGCCGTTTTTTTGGATAAAATTTCCACAATCACATTGGGATACTGACCATTTTCCTGCCAAACCGTCCAACTTTTGCGGGGTTTGCGCTCCGTTCCCAGGACGACAAAGAAATCGGGGCCGCGAAAGTCTTCTGATTTGAGTTGTCGGGGACTATAGTAGATGGTGAGGTTCCCTGCTGCGTAGAAATCTTGGCGAGATCTCCAGAGTCTTTCTAAACATTGAATTAATAGGATAATTTGTCTTAGATGCAGTTCACTTTCCACGGGAAGTTCATCACTGTAAAGGTCACCAGGAGGGAAGAGAATCTCTTCTTCTGTGGGTTGGGTATGGGATAAGGTAAGGGAAGAGGCAGTCATGGCGGTACAAAATAGAGGAATTAGGGCGCGATCGCCATCAGCAGGAGTTTTGCTTCAACTGGATATATTTTAGCTGATGCCAAAAATGACAGATTTTGTAGGGGCGAAAAATCTTTCGCCCCTACCTGCTTGTCGCTATTACCCATTATCAGCGCGTTGGCCGATATAAAAAACGTAACCATAATATTGACTGTAATGGCGATAGAGATCGATTTCTTGTTGTTCGCTCTCTAAAACTTGCAAGGTTTCTGGGTCATTTTGATACTGTATTTTAAGCTGATTGATTTTGTTCTCTACTGGCGTATAGTAATCCGTCCACCAGGCAATTTCTGGCAACACAAACGTATCAACGATCGCGTAACCGGCCGTTTCCATGGCGGCCCGATTCTCCTCTAAGGTTCTCATGGAGGGATAACCTTCTTGCCAAAACTGCTTGACGGGTTCGGGAGGATTGGGTTTTAACCAGGTGATTTCGGTGACGGCGATGTATCCTCCGGGTTTGAGGAGCGATCGCCACTTACTCAAGCCGCGATCGAAACCCATAATATAAATCGCACCTTCCGACCAAATCAGATCGAAAGACTGTGCTGCAAAGGGCAAATCTGCCATATCTGCACGGATAACTTGCAGGCGATTTCCCCATTCCTGAGTCTCAAATCGTTGTTTCAGCTCATCCAGATAGGTTGGATAGAAATCAACCGCAGTAATGGTTCCATTACTTAGGGTCGCTAAATCAACCGTTTGTTGTCCTGGCCCACACCCAACATCTAGAATTTGGGGACAGTCGGGTAAGGATTTCAGGCAAGAAAACGCCTTTTGAGTCGATGCAAAATTGCCAGGGCCTTCCCTGGGAAGGTTGCTGTGAATTTGCCAAAATATGGCATGAAAATCAGACATGGGTCAGTCCTAAAGAGTCTTCTAAGCGTTCAACGACTAAATCCGTAACCATTTGTTCGTAATTATTGACATGCCATGGTTTGCGAGGAGCGAAAGGTTCCATTTTCCCAATATTTGTTACTGACAGAACCGCCACCACAAATGCCATAGTATTGACAAGTTTGTTGGCAAAGCTCAACGCCAGCGGTGATATCGCCATAGATGCGTTGGAACTTTTCGCTATAGCACACGGATTCTAAGCTATCGGTGAGGATATTACCGAGGATAAAATCACCGTATTCTGCGGTTTTAATCGCTAACAATTCCGGATCGAACGTGGAAAAATTGCCCTGATGATCGACGTTGAGAATGACGAAGGGGGTAGTTAAGCCACTGCGAGGGATACGATCGCCACTATAAATCAAACTACAAATCCGCTCAAATTCCCGCAGTTTGAATTCTCCACCGCTTTGAGCCGTCAAATCCCAAAATCGGCGAATAAACGCCTTGTAGCGCCTTCTAGCGTCCGTATTGGCGAGCGATGAGGACTGGTGTACCCCCTCTAATTCCTCGATATTAAAGCCCACATCCGTCATGCCATTATCCATGAAAAAGGCAAACAGTTCATCGGCGCGATCGAGGGAATCTTCGGTAATCACGGTGATAATGTTAAACGGTACATCCTGTTCTTGTAGGTGGCGAATCCCGCGCATGGTGCTGTGATGGGTTCCCAGTCCGGTGCGGGTTTTCCGATGGGCATCATGGATAAAATCAGGGCCGTCAAGACTCACGCCTACTTGCACATTATAGCGCTTAAATAGATCGCACCACTCCGGTGTAATTAAGGTAGCGTTGGTTTGTACCGATTGTGCAATTTCGCACCCGGTTTTATTTAAGGTTTTATCCAGTTCTGCAACCTGAGCGAGGGCAGTTTCATAGAACGAAATCGGCACAGCAAGCGGTTCCCCCGCGTGCCAACAGATGGTAAAGCGATCGCCCACAAACGGACTCTCGAAGATCGCGCGAAACACCGGTTCAATCAGATCCAGGGAAAACTGCTGCTTCAGATGGCGATCGGGTAAATAACAATAGTCACAATCGAGATTACAAAAGGATGTCGTTTGCAGAATCACTAAATCTAAGGGGCCAAAGTTAGAGAAATCCAACATACGAGTTATTCATAAGGGTTTATTGTGACTCCATTCTACAGAATCATCCTATTCCCTATCATTCCCGATTCTGTTGCATAAGCGGTGATCCTCATCACTCAAAGGAGCATGAGGATTAGATAAATAAGGGCGAAGTTTCTGGCAAGTTCTCTGCATTAAAGAGTCAAAGTCCACATCCCACACCTTATTAAGCAATTAAGCGCAACTTCATAGAGAAATGGTATTAGGGAGATACTGATAAGAACCCACCCAAATAATCAGCGCATGACCTGTGGCAAAGAGCATCATCCCAACCTCCCCTTTAAGTATTTGCTTAAGTCTCTTGCTCTATAGTGCCAGACACCGAACGAAATCTAATGTATCAAATTAGATGAAACAGTCCACTACTAGCTACTAGCTGAAACCCGATTTGTAGGGGCGAAAAATTTTTCGTCCCTACAGGTGAGGATTCAATCAATTTTCAAACGTCGTGGCTAAAGGTTTCGGAGACAATTGAGCAACTAAAGAGGCGATCGCCTGGGTATAATGGCGATCGGAAGACGTTGCACGTAAACGGGCATTTCGTACTAAGCGCCGTTGCTCTTGTTGACTCAACTCTATCGTCACATCTGGCGTAATCCCCGTTTTACTGATATCGGTTCCCTTCGGCGTGTAATAATGGGCAACGGTCACCGCTAATCCAGAGCCATCAGAGAGGGAATGAACTGCCTGCACTAAAGCTTTACCAAAAGTTTTCATCCCCACAATTTGAGCGCGATGATTATCTTGCAGAGCGCCAGTGAGAATTTCACTAGAACTAGCCGATTTTTGATCGACTAAAACCGCTAAAGGTCTTTTCGTTAAGGCAGTACGGTTTGCTCGTACAGACTCCCAATTACCATCGCGGTCAATGGTACTAACAATTGCTCCATTGTCAAGCCACATGCGGGCAATTTCAATGCTTGATTCTAATAATCCCCCTGGGTTACCGCGCAAATCCAACACAAACCCATCAACGTTTTGATGTTCTAAATCCTTAATCGAGCGCTCCATTTGTTCTGCGGCATGGGAGCTAAATTCATCTAAGCGAATATAGCCGACTCTCAGGGAACCCTCTTGTTTCACTTCATAATTAACCGCAGGTACTTCCACCGTAGCTCGGACTAATTCTAATTCAAAAGGCCCCCATCCGGGTCGGGTTAGTTTCAGTTTAACCTGACTACCCACATCCCCCCGAATCAGTTGGCTAACGGTTTGTATAGACATGCCTTCCGTAGACTGACCATCAATGGCTAAAATGATATCTCCAGCCAGAATCCCCGCTTTTAAGGCAGGAGAGTTTTCATAGGGTTTAACCACGGTTAATCGGCGGGTTTGGGGATGGATTTCTAAAGAAATACCCACCCCTGATAATTCCCCAGAGGTTTGCTCAGTCAGTCGTTGAAACTGCTTAGGGTCAAGAAAACGGGTATAGGGATCATTGAGCTCTTTGAGAGCGGCTCGAATGGCTCTATAGGCTTGATCCGGACTGGTATATTGGCGATCCAGGAGATCCTGTCGCACATTTAACCAATCGACTTGATTAAAATTGGGGTCAACATACTCGCGGTTCACAATTTGCCAGGTTTCATCCACAATGGATTTGGGACTATCCTGTAGGGCTGCACTTACGGATTGACACCAGGCTGTACCCAGTAAACCTAAGCTTGCTGTGGTAGTTAATGTGCCACTGAGCAAGGCAATCTGAAGCGGTTTTAAGCAGTTTTTATACCAATTCATTGGGATTATTCGCGATGGAGGTTAGAGAGTGAGCCGTCCTATTCGGTCTTCATCTTCATTTTATCGATTAATTGAGTCGATGAGCCGCAATACTGAATTAATCGAAGAAGGTAAAAGGCTCAAGGAAGCCCTTTGAGGCTACTTCAAGGGGAAAATCTCACTTTCCCTATTGTGGGCCACTTTTCCCAGGGTTCGACCAGTGAACATAACATAACTTTACATCGACTCAGCAAAATGGCGATCGCCTATACTCAGAATCGCATGGATGGTCGGTTCGTTGGGAGGTGATGATGAAGATTTGGGCGCGACTCGGCTCTTGGGTGCTGCCTCGTTGGTTGCTGTTTGGCACTTTGGTAGGACTTAGTTTGATTATAGTGATTGGCAGTGGTTGGGCGATCGCCACTTCACAAAAACTTTCTGCTGCTTCCCAATCTCCCCTTGATGCCTATCTAATGCTAGGGGGTAGTATTCGCCGAGAAGTCCATATGACGCAAGTCGCTAAAAATCATCCCAACATTCCTATTTTAATCTCCCAAGGAGCCGATGATCCGTGCATTATTCGCCTATTTGAAGTTAATACTGCTCCCCAAAATCAAGTGTGGTTAGAACGTTGCGCCCATTCCACCTTTGAAAACTTTTACTATACGTTACCCATTCTGAAACAATGGGGAGTTCACCATGTGCAAACGATCACCTCTGCTCGGCATCTCCCTCGTGCCCAATGGTTAGGACAAATTATCCTCGGTAGTCATGGCATTTGGATGGAAACGTATACGGTCGAAGAACAAGGCATTCCTGGCAATACGGAATCGAGTTTAAAAACGGGATTAGATGTGATTCGTAGTCTCATTTGGGCAGGACTTAGCCAATTTTATCAACCCAGTTGCGGGCAGTTTTATCGCCTCGTAGACTCTAATTTACAAGAGTGGATAGCCAAAAAATATCGCTGTGAAAATCAATGGGATTTACGCCATATTTTCAAGGATATGCCTGGAATAGGGAATGGGGAATAGGGCGTTATCTCCGCTCCCTTCGACTCCGCTCCCTTCGACTCCGCTCAGGGAGCGTCTGCGTCCTCCCCATTCCCCATGTTTCCCTAAGAGGCAGAACCAGCAACTTTCAATTCTCCTGCCATGATTCGCTTAAAGACTTGATGGTTGCGAACTGATTCTAAGTCGGCATCATTTTGAGCCACTTCCCGATACATGGGATTAATTTTAATGGCCCGATGGAGACTAATGAGGGAAGATTTTTGATCGCCCATTAAGGCATAACAATAGGCTTTATTGTAATGGGCATTGGCATGATCGGGTTTACATTTTAGGGCTTCATCAAGACTCGATAGAGCTTCTTTATAGCGTTTCAGTTTACTGAGGGTGTATCCCCGGTTATCCCATGCTTCATATTTATCGGGTTGTATGCGAAGGGCTTGTTCGTAGGAGGCAATTGCCTCATCAAAGCGATCTAATTTTTCTAAAGTATTGCCCCGATTATTCCAATAATCGGCTTTATTCTCTTCTAACTCGATCGCCCGATCGTAGGCTTCGAGGGCTTCTTCATACCGGTTTAATTCATACAGAACATAGCCTTTTGCATACCAAACTTCGGGATTATTGGCTTGCAAACTCAGAACCTGGTTATAGGAATCTAAAGCGGGTTCATAGCGCCGGATTTGGGCTAAAGAATTACCGCGTTGTTGCCAAAGTAAGGGATCGTCAGCACGATATTGAATGGCTTTATCATAGGCAGAAACGGCTTCTTCATAGCGCTGAAGTTTCACCAAGACATTGGCTAAATTCATCCAAATTAGGGGGTCAGATTGTTTATACGCAACGGCTTTATTATAGGACTCTAAAGATTCTTCATAGTGTTGTAATTTAGCCAAGGTTCCACCGCGATTATTCCAGGCTTCAGGAAAATTCTCCCGTAATTTTAACGCCCGATCGTAGGATGCGATCGCTTCTGAATGGCGGCCGAGTTTGGCTAATGCACCGCCGCGATTATTCCAGGCTTCAGGAAAATGGGTTTGATGGGCGATCGCCTGATCGTAAAGGGTAATCGCTTCATGATACCGACCTTGCAAAAATTGGGTATCTCCTTGCCTCAGATACTCATTGGCTGCTTTAGAATAGGATGGAGGGGGAGGGGGTTGGGCAGGATTTGCCCCATTTGTACCATTTGCCCCATTTGTGCCATTGATTCCATTGCTTGCTCCATGGCCATTTTGCATAGCATTGGCTGCTTCCGTTAACCGAGGTAAAACTTCTGCTAATTTTTGATAAATTTCATCTTTTGCTTTTTCGGTCTCAGCCGCAATTTCCCTAAGTTCCGATACGGCTTCTGACTTAGCGTGACTGATTTGTTGTTCAGCTAATAATTCTTTTTCAGCGATCGCCTCTAACACGGTTTCGGCAGAACCAATGGTCTGTTTAATCGAGGATACCGCATCCTGTTGAAAGCTAGCCAACTCTTGTTTATGAAACTCCGTTTGCTGCTTTAACCGTTGCAGTTGGAGCCAAAAGCCAATGGTCACCAGGGCAAAAAACAGCGCCAAAAACGCCACAAACAAGGCATTCATGGAGATCATCGTACTAAAAAACGTCGCCTCTACTTCATCGGCGATCGCATCCCGCACGTCAGAATCTAATCTTCCCCCCTGTGCAATAAGCTGTTCTTCCTGTAACTCTTGAGCGGCTGAAGGTTCAACCACTGCCAAATTTGCCAGTCCTCCCGTAGACCATATGAGGGTCGAGAGGATGAATGCCATCTGATTGTTCATTTGAGTGCCCGGTAAAACCTGCCAGATTTCTCCAAATTATCCCATTTTTCGTTAAATTGACGAGTGTATTCTAATTCACTGCTAGACGACACGGTAAATAAAGCTTAATGAACACCAAGCCTTAACCGAAAACGCATAACTATCAGGTTTGATCCATTCTGGAGCAAGTTCGGCCCGACTGGCTTGGTGTAAATCTTCTAAAATCGCTTTAGCTGTAGCTCCAGGGTTTTTGACCGTACCCGATACGCCCTTTGATCCAGTTGAAGATTCAGCTAACTTCAAGACTTTAGCCGTTTGCGTAAAAGGAGCCACACTAAAGAGGATTTGGGTGTGGGCTAATCCTTCCCCACAGCATACCGTCCATTCAACTGGGGCGATCGCCTCTGGCAAAAAAATACTGGCTCCTGGAGGAATGACTAACTGTTGATTTTCTACGGTAACATTCAGCTCTGTCTGGCTTCCAGAAGTTGGGCTGGCGCTTTTGGGGGATAAGGAGACTTTAGAGGGTTGAAATAGCTCTAATGCTCCAGAACGATCCAAGCCGAACAACATCACGTATAAGGGGCGATCTTCCTGGTTATGGAGACGGTAACCGATGCGAGAGCCGATCTCTAGATTAAGCAAGGAGGGGATTTTTGCGGCTGAAGTCCGGGGAAGGGGCGATCTCACGGGTTCCTGCCTAGCGATAATTTCTCGTTCGGGAGTAAGCTTCTCCAAAGTAGCTCGCACCGCCAAACGAGACGATCCAGGATTAACCGTTAACTGTAACAGTTTCATCGCCCACAGGCCATCCAGGGTGGGCATTAACCGCCGAATTGCTGTTTTAACGGCTTCATCGGTTTCTCCCATGGTATGGGGAATTAAGTCTAATCCAGGAGAAAATAAGCCATAGCTGTTGTGGGAATTAATACCCTGGGAGAGATTGGAATTAATTCCCTTACTAAACACACAATTAACCGCTTGGGTTAATTCTCCTAAAACCACGGTAGACACATTGGGAATACCTGAAAAGGCACTGGTGGCATCAACCCGTTCTATACGTTCTAAGTCTTGGCAAATCCCCACGACTAAGTTTAGGGAACGGGAGAGATAACGCACCGATTCTTGAATCAGGTGTCCTTCCTCTATGTCTAGGTCAACGTTATTGCCAGGAACCATTACGGCTTTTGCCTTTAAGCCTTCAATCGAGCGCAGTTGAATCAGGGGGGTTGACGCTGGGGGGGACTCTGGCGTTGGGGTGAGAGTAAATAGGGAAGAGGGCTGATAGTTATTGAGGACTTCTGGAGGCAGTCCACCGAGCCACAGAGTCAAACTTTTACCATCTTCACCAATATCTGCAACCCTCCCTTCGGCTCCTTGGAGATCGAGTGCTTTCCACTGGGTAAGGGTTTGAGTCGCGTCCTGACTTTTGGTACCACTTAAATGGGGTTGTTCGCGATCGCCCGCCAATTTTTGTACCTGATTCGAGACAGTCGCTAAACTCACCGATAAGCGAGTTTCAGGGACAGCTAACCACAGATGTTGCGTCAACTCATAGGTCAACAACCCTGCACTAAAACCATTCCACTGACTCTCAAATGCGTTTTCCCCCAATCCTTGACTGGGGGATTGTTCGATGGGTCGCTGAATCGGCATCGCCGCAGAAATCACGACACCCGGCAGTTGTCCAAACCGACGTTGTATCCGCAATTGTTCGGCATCGGCTTTGAGATTGTCGCGCAGTTGGTCTTGCAGTGCTTGTACTTCTGGAGTCAGCTCCATACTGCGAGTTTTCCAACTCTCTTTTAAATGGGGATAAGAGCGTCCCCGTAGCACTCCCATCTGTTGCCGCTCTAGAGTTCCATAACTGGTATCGAGAATGGTCACCACTTGAGTGGTTTTTAGGGATTTGAGCAACAGTTGTAGAGTCGATTCTAGAAGATCGTTGATTTGCCCCCCAGAGGCTTGTGGGAGAGTGCCATCAATGGGGACTAAGCTGCTTTGTAGTTCGGCTGGAGTCTCTCCGGTTTGAACAGAGCGACCATAGCCACTAAAGTGGAAGACTACCACATCATCGGGTCGCACTTGGGAAATCAGATGATTGATAAAAGCCGATTCAATCTGTTCACGGGTGGCTTGCTCATTGGTGAGGGTTAAGATATCGCGGGAACTGAATCCTAAGCGATCAACCAACAGTTCCCGTTGCAGTTCCACATCGGTTAGGCATCCTTGGAGTTTGAGGCTCTCTTTCAGAGGATATTGATTAATCCCCACCAAAAGGGCTAACTTCCGAGAGGTGGGTTTGGCGATCGCCGCTAAAGCGCGATCGCTCAACTGCCATAAACTCGCTTCACTTATGCCTAACGTCGCTAAGGCTAAACCTGCCTGCTGTAGAAATTCCCGCCGCTTCATAATTTGCCATCAGCTATCCGCTCTCCGCTATCAGCCTATCAGCTTTTTAGCCCTTTGCGTTGGGAATGGGAAGTCGGGAGTGAGCAGTCGGGAGTAAGGTGGGTATGGCCCACCTTACCACCACTGACTTCTGAAACCCGTCTATTGCTGAATCTGCATCGCTTTGGCCAATTCAGCCGCTACTTCTGGGCGAGAAAATTCTGGGGGCGGAAGTTGACCAGACCGTAACATTTCCCTAACTTTAGTGCCTGACAAATGAATCCGATCTTCTTTTTTGCTGGGACTGGTTTTTGCCGTAGCCATACCTCCCGTTAATTTGCAGTAAAATGCATGTTCAAATTTCATCGGCACAATGCCCAATTCTGACGGTTCAAACTCATCAAAAATATATTGAGCATCATAGGTTCCATAATAGTCACCAACCCCGGCATGATCTCGACCGACAATAAAGTGAGTACAGCCATAATTTTTCCGCAGAATGGCATGAAAAATCGCTTCTCTGGGGCCAGCGTAGCGCATAGCAGCAGGATTAATAGCCAACATCACCCGGTCTTGGGGATAATATTTTTCGATAATAATTTCATAGCAGCGCATCCGCACATCTGCCGGAATATCGTCACTCTTGGTGGCTCCCACCAGGGGATGTAGCAAGAGACCATCCACCGTTTCCATGGCACATTTTTGAATATATTCATGGGCGCGATGAACTGGGTTGCGAGTCTGAAACCCGACAATGGTTTTCCAGCCTTTTTCTTTAAATGCAGCCCGTGTATCTGCGGGGTCAATTTGATAGTTAGGGAAGAGGGGATGGGGGTCGCGTTGTAAGAGCCAAATGGGGCCCGCTAAATTCACTTCTCCTTGTTCATAAACGACTTTTACGCCGGGATGTTTTTCGTCGTCTGTACGATAAACATTTTTCACTTCATGGGTTTTGTTATATTGATATTTCTGGGTTAACTCCAAAATGCCCACAAAGCGCCCTTGAGGATCGTCTAAACGTACCCAAGATCCTTCATTTAAAGGCTCTGCTACTTCTGGGGTTACCGATAAGGTGATGGGAATGGCCCAGGGGAGTCCATTTTGGAGATGCATATCCGTGACTACGGTTTCATAGTCTTTTTGCTCCATAAAACCGGTTAACGGGCTAAATCCGCCAATGGCAATTAATACGAGGTCGGAAAAGGCGCGATCGTCGAGTTGAACCCGAGGAAGGGTGTCGGCTTTTTGTAAATATTCTTGCTTTTCTTCTGGGGTAACCACTCGGTTGATCAGTTGACCACCATGGGGAGGAATGCCATCAGGATGAATCGTCATAAGATAGTGCGCTTCGCGCGATAATTGGGTAATTTGTAATGGGTCAGGCGAAGGTATGGCCTGGTCTGCTCACCGGTGCTAGGAAGCGTCTCTGATAACAGCGAAAATTGCTGTAAGGCTGTCCGTGGGGACATAAAACCAGGTTGTGCCGCCTTCATCGTACCAAGTTTTGTTCCCCCATCAGGAAACCCGTTTCAATTCAAAATTAAAAAGTAGAAATTAAAAAAATTCTGGGTATGGGTCGGTTGGGCTGATGATCGCAGATCGATCTGGTACATTAGTTAAGCTAACTACTCATAATTGGGTAAAATGCACCCTTAATCTGATTCACATCAGGTTTGTAAGTATGGCAGGGGAATAAGACATATGGCCTTAATCGTACAAAAATATGGTGGCACTTCCGTGGGTACGGTCGATCGCATTCAAGCTGTTGCCGATCGCGTACAACGAACGGTAAACGCTGGTAATTCTGTGGTAGTGGTCGTTTCAGCCATGGGAAAAACCACGGATGGCTTGGTAAAACTCGCTTCAGAAATTTCCGCCAACCCCTGCCGCCGAGAAATGGATATGTTGCTCTCAACTGGGGAGCAGGTATCTATCGCTCTCCTGAGTATGGCCCTGAAAGAAATCGGACAACCCGCAATCTCCTTGACTGGCGCTCAAGTCGGCATTGTTACGGAAAATAATCAGCACACCCGCGCCCGTATTCTGAGCATTAATCCCCAACGCATTGAGCGCCATTTGGGGGAAGGGCAAGTTGTGATTGTGGCTGGTTTTCAAGGGATTGCCCTTTCTGAGGATGTCGATAGTAAAATTCCAGAGGTAGAAATTACCACATTGGGAAGGGGCGGCTCAGATACCTCAGCCGTGGCTTTAGGCGCGGCACTCAAAGCTGATATTTGTGAAATTTATACGGATGTTCCCGGTATTTTGACGGCTGATCCCCGTTTGATTCCCGATGCCCAATTGATGAGCGAAATTACCAGTGATGAGATGCTGGAATTAGCCAGTTTAGGAGCCAAGGTCTTGCATCCTAGAGCAGTAGAAATTGCCCGCAATTACGGTATTCCTTTAGTGGTTAAGTCCAGTTGGACGGACGATCCGGGGACGAAGGTAACCTCTGCCAAACCTTTCCCCCGTCCCTTGGAAGGACTGGAACTGGTGCGTCCAGTGGATGCAGTGGAATTTGACACCGATCAGGCAAAAGTCTCTCTATTGCGGGTTCCCGATCGCCCAGGGGTAGCGGCTCAGTTGTTTGGTGAAATTGGCGACCAGAATCTGGATGTAGATCTGATTATCCAATCGATTCATGAAGGGCAAACCAATGATATTGCCTTTACGGTGACAACAGATTCCCTCAAACGCGCAGAAGCCGTTTCAACTGCCATCTTACCCGTTCTTGCCCAAGGGTCTAGCCTCGATAATGCTGAGGTGATCGTCAAAGAAAACATCGCCAAAATTAGTATCTCTGGTGCGGGCATGATTGGCCGACCGGGGGTCGCGGCACAAATGTTTACAGCCTTATCTGAAGGGGGGGTCAATATTCAGATGATCTCAACTTCTGAGGTGAAAGTCAGTTGTGTCGTCGAAGCCACAGAGTGCGATCGCGCCGTGGAAATTCTGACCTCAACCTTTGACGTACAAGTTCAGGCGGCTAAAGCGATCGACTCCGGTACTCAACCCCCCGTTCGAGGTGTCGCCTTAGATCTTAAACAAGCTCGGTTAGCCCTGCTCCGTGTGCCCGATCGCCCCGGAACTGCCGCCGAGTTGTTCAAACTGTTAGCCGAACATAACATTAGCGTGGATATGATTATCCAATCCCAACGCTGTCGGGTGATTAATGACCTCTATACCCGCGATATCGCCTTTACCGTCGCGCAAGCTGATGCCCAAGCCGCTCGCACGCTCTTAGAGGAACTGGCTTCAGGATGGGGATCGTCAGAAGTGGTTGTGGATGAAGCGATTTCCAAAGTCAGCGCCGTAGGCACAGGAATGATTAATCATCCCGGTGTAGCGGCAATGATGTTTGCTGCCCTATCTAAGGAAGGGATTAACATTCAGATGATCGCTACCTCTGAAATTAAAATTAGTTGCGTCGTCGATCAAGACTCTGGAGTAAAAGCATTGCAAGCTATCCATGCCGCCTTTGGCCTCGCTGGCAGCCAAAAAATCACTGTCCCCGCGTGATGGGGGAATGGGGGACGCGGGGACATGGAGAGAGCTATGAAGAAACCAAGTTTCTATATCCCTATTCCCTATTCCCTATTCCCTAGCACGAAGCGCTATAGTTCTAAACACCGATCGCATACCGATTCCGCCCTTTATGTTTCGCTTCATACAATGCTCGATCCGCCAAATCTAGGAGTCTGATTAAGTGAGAATATGGAGTGGGTGTTACACAAGCAATCCCTAAGCTAATCGTCACAATAGGTTCCGGTAACTCGGTTGTCATATGGGGAATGTTTAGGTTACCGATCGCCTGTTGCATTTGTTCTGCTACAGTAATGGCTCCTTTGAGAGGAGTATTGGGTAAAATCGCAGCAAACTCTTCCCCGCCATAACGGGCAATTAAATCAGCCGGGCGTTTGAGGGTAGAAGAGAGGGCTTGGGCGACTTGTTCCAGACAGCAATCACCGATGATATGACCATAGGTATCATTGTATTGCTTGAAATAATCAATATCACAAAGAATGAGAGACAACGGCAGGGCTTCCCGTTGCAGTCGTCGCCATTCGTGTTCTAAATGCTGATCGAAATAACGACGATTGGCGACTTGGGTTAAGGCATCCACATTCACCAAACGCCCTAATTCTTGATTGGCTTGTTGCAGTGCATCATACAATTGGGACTGTTTAATGGCGATCGCAATTTGTTCAACAATCCGGACTAAAATCTGGTATTCAGGAGAATGCCAGGCTTTAGAGATGTCATCGCAATCGACAATTAATATACCCCAGAGGTCATTCTGTTGATAGATGGGGACACTCAGGTGCGTTTTCACTTGGTTACGATCTAGACCGACTGGAGCATAGATCTCAAACTGGCGATCCTTCGATTCTGGATTGACAAAGGATTGGATCTTGACGGTTTCACCGATGGATAGCGTCTTTGCCTTGGGAGAATCGGCGATCGCCACAATTTGATATTCTTCCTCAAATACACAACGACAAATCATCACCCGACTCGCACAAAACAACGCCTGGATACTGAAAACTGTGGTCGTTAAAATTTCTTCTAAATTCAGAGAATAATGAATTCCCTGAATAATTTTGAGTACAATCAGCTCTTTTTCGGCTTGGCGCTGACTTCGTTCCCGTAAATGCTTTAACTCTAAATGAGTTTTCACCCGTGCCAAGAGTTCTGGAGGATGAAATGGTTTCGTTAAATAATCAATTGCTCCTTTCTCAAAAGCTTGGAGCAGATGATCCATCTCTTGACTTGCTGTTAAAAAAATTAGGGGAATATCTTTAAAATTGGAGTCCGCTTTCAGCCACTCGCAAACCTGAAAACCATCCATATCTGGCATCATTAAATCCAGTAAAATCAAATCAGGTTTTGCCTTTTTTACTCGGTCTATGGCTTGTCGTCCTCCCATGGCAAATGTCAGCTTGTAACCAATGGGAGATAACACCCCCCGTAAAACCTTCAAATTGTCTGGATTATCATCTACAACCAGCAATAAACAATCTTCTGGTTTCATCAATTGGGCTTCAGAGTTGAGGAATTTGGTCAAGAGCGGCCCACCTCCTCTGCAACGTTCTCTAAAAGAGTTTTGAATTTCAGTACGGTTTGGGGTATCATATCCCAATCAAAGTTATCCAATTGTTTCTCTAAATTTTGAATATAATTGACTAAAGGTAAATAGTGATATTTTATCGTAAGAGTCTGTAAATCTTCAACAAACTGCTCAACTTCTTCAATTTCTAACGTTTCAGATAAGCCAACCCAAGAGTTTTCTTCAAGAATTGTTAGTTTTTCTAATAGTTCAGCTAAATGAACGGGAGTGAGTGACGACTCAAAAGAATTGACTTCTGGATTAACTGGGGCAATATCGTTCGGGCTGGAGGAAGAGTCCAACTCTTGAGAGGGAGGGAGTAGGGACTGAAGGACCCGAATCAAATCACTTATCTTGACCGGTTTGAGCACAAATCCTTGACAGATGGATTTAAGTTGTTGTTCATCTTTAAATTCAGAAGAAGCAGTAACAATGACAATGGGAATATGGTTAGTTTTTTCATTTTCTTTGAGAAAATTGGCGACTTCCCGGCCATTCATCCGTGGCATACGCAAATCTAATAAAATCAGATCTGGGACATACTTAAACGTTACTCGAATAGCTTCTTCTCCATCTTCTGCAAACAATAAGGTATGAGCTGTATCTCTAAAATATCCTCGAATCAGTTCTCGATTAGATACAATATCATCAACGACTAAAATGGTAGAAGGCTGAAACTGATTCAAGTCAGAAATTGGATATTCTTGAACACTTTCCAGGACTCGAGAGTGACTAATAGTAACATCAAGAAAGCGAAAAATAAAGAGACTACCCTGAGCCAATTTGCTCTGTAATTCAATCGTTCCTCCCATCATATCAACTAAACGGCGTGTAATGGCTAGTCCTAACCCTGTACCGCCAAACTTACGGTTACTTTGACCTTGACTTTGAGTAAAGGCATCAAAGATATATGCTTGATCGCTTTCGCTAATTCCAATTCCGGTATCTCTAATCCTAATTTCTAGATTGATTCTATCTTCGTTATTAGAATCCTCTTTGGATTCTAAGCTAATCTGAACCATTCCTGAAGCTGTGAATTTAATGGCATTTCCAACCACATTAAATAAAATTTGACGCAAACGAACTTCATCAAATATGACTAAATCTGGTAAATGGTCATCCAGGTTCATCTGGAGACTCAGACCTTTATCTTGAGCTTTATGTAGAAAAATATTATAGATATCGTTAAAGATATTTTTTAAATAGCTGGGTTCAGGGTCAAGTTCAAGCCGACCGGCTTCGATTTTGGACAGATCGAGGATATCGTTAATTAAAGATAATAAAGTTTTACTACTGGCGGCAATCGCTTGTAAGTATTCTTGGGATAAGGGTTTTTGCAGTAAGGGTTTGAGGAGTTCGGTAAATCCCAAGACGGCATTCATCGGTGTACGAATCTCATGGCTCATATTGGCTAAAAATTCACTTTTGGCTCGATTCGCACTATCGGCCATTGCCTTTGCCTGTTCTAATTCTTGATTTTTTTGGATTAATTCTTCTCGTTGGCTAATTTCTTTTTCCAGTAATGAAGCTTGGGCGATGGCAATACCCAGTTGTCCCGCTAACGTTTCGATCAGTTCAATATCCTCTTTTGTCCAATGACGATAATCATCACATTGGTGTAGACCAATTACTCCATTAATTTGTCCTTGGTAAAATGTCCCTACTGACAGCATGGATTTGAGGTGGATTCGCTCACAGGTGGGTTGCATATTGGCCAGCAATGGATGGGTATGGACATTATCACAGGCGATCGCCTCTTCCTGACTCATGAGTTGTTCTACATGGGGATTCCCTTCTAGAGGAACGGCAAAATCTTGCAATGAAGCATAATTACCCCTCAAATATTCTGCTACAACGGGGATAGAGAGTGTCCATTCCGGGTTATATAAATGAATCAGGCAACGGTTTACCTGGAAGGTTTGGCCAATTTTTTCAGCAGCTACCTGAAAAATAGTGTCAATTTCTAGGCTTTGACGAATGGCGGTGGTTATTTCTTGCAGTAGTAGGGCTTTGTTGAGTTGATAAACTAGAGCAGCTTCTTGCTGTTTGCGGTGGGTAATATCTCGAATAACAGCTAATACACTCTCGTTATCAAAGGGAATCAAACGACATTCTTCACAGTAAACCGTTCCTTGAAGGGGAATTTCATATTCATAGCTCTGAATCGTTTGGGTATTGAGGGTCGTTTGGATATATCCGATTCGTTCTGGAGTCACCAGTTGAGGGAGAGCTTTCATCAGATGCATTCCCGGAAATTGTTTTTCTGGTTCTGGAGCATTAAGGTCGGCAGGATGGACGTTCATTACATCGAGAAATTGACCGGTTCTACTCAATCGAATCATTAAGTCAGGGATGGCATCCATTAAAGCGCGATTGGTCGTTTCGGTTTTCTTGCGTTTCGTAATGTCCATGACTGTACCGAAATAACCGGTGATATCGCCATTATCATTACGAACGGCGATCGCACTTCCCCAAACCCAAACGACTTGACCATCTGGTTTCTGAAAACGGTATTCTAGGTCAAATGGACGGCCTTGTTGGCTCGATACAGTCCATTCCTCAAAAATAACTTCTCGATCCTCTGGATGTAAGGCTTGCTGCCAAGCATCTCCTAAATAGCTTTCGGGTTGATAGCATCCTGTCATCTCAGCCCATTTGGGATTAACATAGAGGCATTGACCTTGGAGATCGGTCTGAAAAATACCCACTGGAGAGTGGGAGACTAGAACTCGAAAGCGTTGTTCACTGTTTTGCAGAGCAACTTGGGCGAGTTGGCGATCGCTAATATCTTGTACTAAATAGGAAAATCGAGGACGCTCTGGATGGACAAATCCGATAAAGCTCACGGTTGCCCACAAGAAATATGACCTGTTTTCTACATAGTATTCATACTCAAATTCAACTGGCTCTTGGGTTTCCATTGCTTCTCGGTAATGGCTAATCCATCTCTGAACATGTTCAGGGGGAGCGCCCATGAGACTCGCTCGCTGATTGGCCATTGCGTCTGGGGTTGTGCCAAAAAAACGAGCGGATGCTTGATTATCAGACAGATGTACAACATCATTTTCGAGCAGTTCTACAATTCCCATCATTATGGGAGAGCTATTATAAAAACTCCGTAGCATTGCCTCTCTTTCTTCTAGTTTTAATTCTGCTTGTTGACGATCCATCATTTCTTGATTGAGTTTCTGATTGATCGTTTGAATAACATTAAGTTTATTTCGCCAACTTTGGAGAATAGAAATCCCAAGAGCAATACTCCAACTGGTTAATAGTCCTCCGGCTAAAAATTGAGAGGGAAAAGGAGAATGAAGTTTCTGAATCCACCATTTTTGAGGATATAATGTGAATTTCAGCATTTGACCATAAAGGTTAACCGTTTTTATGACTTTGCGATCTACATCAATTTCTTGAGAGAGTTCTTTTTGGTAGATGACTTGCTCTCCCTGAATAATGATTAATTGATAATGATGATGACGCAAGGGTTCTAAAAGATAATCGAACAAAGTCTCTAAATTTACAACTGAAACGATATATCCATTAAAAGTACTGTCTTCTGCGTTTGGCTCAAGCTCTAAGAATAGGGGATCAACAATCAAAATACCCCGGTCTCCTCCAGAAAGTAAAAAATTTTCTGTTAGAGTCATTTGTTGGGTGTAGTATGAGCTATCTAGAGTGCGTTTATAATCTGCATTTTGATTTAAGTTGATATGGGCAGTCAGTTGGGGATGTTCAGGACTGACACTCCAACGAATTTGATGGTTCATATCTACCCAGGCTAAAGCTTGCAGTCCGGCAAAATCTTCAACATAGTTGAGAGCGTCTTTTTGCCACAGAATTTCAGGAGTTCCCCCCGCAGCTTCCCAGCGATCTCCCATCCGTTGTAGGGCTAAAATTTGTTCCCTGAACTGTGATTCTAGATGAATTTGCAGTATTTCAGCCTCTTCTAGAATAGACTGTTGCACTAATTCCCGGTCTTGACTTTCTAACTTTGACCAAACCGCTAGGATTCCTAGAGATAGGACACACCCGAAAATCCACGGTAATTTTAATTTGAAATATTGCCCAGCCACACTATCAGAGAATTGAAGTTAAGGGTATATTCAATAGCTTATCCAATACCCCATGTAATGACAACTTTAGAACCTGAGTGTGGTTGGGGACTAAGGAGGATCTGTTTATTGGGATGGGGTGTCTAAATACCCACGAGAGAGAAAGGGCAGATCGATGAGAGTTGCCGATTGGTTGGCAACTTGAACGGTGAGGCCTTTTCCTCCTGTTTTGGTGCGAATATAGGCTAGGGCGATCGCTCCTTCTGAAAGAGCGATACAACTGGTGATGGTTCCGGCTTTCTGTTCTCCGACTTGGATAGGGGTTCCAGGGTCAACAGGTTGAGAAAGTTGGAGACCCCAAAGTTGCTGTTTCACCCCTTGATATGTGTTTAAGCGAGCGATGGTTTCTTGACCAATATAACAACCTTTCTCAAAGGAAATCGTTTGCCATAATCCGGCTTCTAGGGGATTATAATCTTCGGTTAATTCACGATCGGGTGCAGGACGACCTTGTTGAATTCGTAGTTTTTCCCAATCTAGATCGGTGATTTCTTTTGCGCCTTGTGCTATCAGTTTTTCGGCTAAAATCCTTCGGTGTTGAGCCTCAAAAATAAGGGTATAGCCAGCCGTTGCTAACCCACTGCCTACTGCTATTCTGAGGGGAATTTCCCCTAGGGTAATTTGCTGGTGGGTTCCTTGAGGAGCGTGGGTTAAGGGGTCGATTTCAAGGGTCTCTAAGAGGCGATCGCTGTCCGTTCCAATTAAACTTATACAAGCAGTATTTTCAGTAATATCTGACAGCTCGACTCGATCCATTGGGAAGATATACCGATCCATCCACTTGAATAGCTGTTCCTGTCTATTGGGAGAAACCAGTAAAATCACGCTCTCTTCGGTCAGATAAGCTGTGACCAGATCCAGGGTACGAGCGGTGGAGGTAACGAAGACGGTATCACAGCCTTGTCCGGGTTGCAGGCGCTCGAAATTATTGGTACTCTGGTTGTGTAGAAAGCGGATGCGATCGCTTCCTTTGACTTCAATTCTGCCCCAATGGGTGCGATCGTAGAGTAAAGTTTCTGTTTCTTCAGGCATAATCATTACGGATGCGTCTTAAAAGGTCACTTTTAATCCTAATCAACTTATCCTAAGTTGATTAAAGTTTTTTCCTTCTTTCCCTATCCCCCCATTTTGGGTAAATTCTCAAAAACCTCCCCAATCACTTGCTTGGTTTTCTCTTCCAGTTGTATCCAATCAACATCTCCCGTATCATCAATTAAGCTCGTATCAATCTCGACATTCTGTGCGTCATAGGGGGAATGGGTCATTGGGTATTCTAGAAAACAAATGCGGAAACATAGCTCCCACAGATTCACGCGCATTTCCTCTCCCTGATAGGTTAAGCACAACACATAACCCGGATAGGGGTCTTGTACCTCTTCATAGGTTCCTTTCCAGGGTGAGGTTTCCAAAACTTGACGCAGATTATCCACGACCCTCAAGAGGGAAGGTTGCATCAGTAGTTCGGCTTGTTGCCATGCGATTGTGTCCTTAAACTTAGGTCTCATGAAGTCAGCTAAAGGCTTTTAATTATTGTTGAAGACTTAGGGTTCAGTTGTCAATCATTCTGGTGCTATCGTTCTTAAAAATTCATCTGCTGTGATGACCAAAATACCCCGAAATGGGTGCAATACCAGCAAATCTCTGTCACCAGTAATGATATAACTTACTTCTCCATTTAATGCCAATTCCAAAATCTTATCATCTTTGCGATCTCGACACTCTTCTACCTGTTCAACTATCTCTACTAGAACAGATCTTGCCACCAAAGTTCCTAAAAATTGTTCCCGTTCTTCACGGGTGATATAACGATTAAATTTTTCGCGCCCGAATATCTCACTTAACTCTTCAAGAAGTTCAAGGGATAGCAAGACTTCACCATTGGCTAAAGCATATCGAAGCACTCGATCTGGCTTGCTATACTCAAATAAAAGCGCACTGACAATAATATTAGTATCAAAAACGTAGCGCATTTCATTTATCAGACAAAATTGAATCTAAAATTTCTGGAGTCAAGCCTCGTGCTTGAGCATTCCGAATAATCTCGCTCATGACTTCTTCTAACGGTCTTTTCTGTCGAGTGACATCACTAAGTTTGATGCTAAGTAATGCTTCAAACTTACGCCTCTCTTGTTCAGAATCTGCCTCAAATATACGGGCAACCTCAGCATTGACGCGAATCACAATCGGTTGAGTTTGCATGATAGTTAGGAAATGTTTATCTGAAGAATATTCTCTTGGTATATGAACCAGGGTAACATAGAGTTTTATTAGAAGGGTAATCAGTTAATTTGATGAAATAGAGCCGGAGATTCCTGTTCAATAGCAGGTTCACTAATCTATGGAAATCTCATCAAAAGCTAGCCTCACTTATCAAGGTGGATTGAGTGTAGGGGGTGATGATCGGTGTAAGGTACAAGTAAAAGTTCAACAGCTTAAGAAAATTAAAAATCTGTGTCTGCACTATCTACCTGACCCCCTAGGCCAAATTTTTCTCTTAGTTTGCCCAAATTATGTTAAAATTTAGCACAAGCTAGGGGTGCCTGATGGCGATCGGGCTGAGAGTAAACCCTTAGAACCTGAGTCCGGCTAGTACCGGCGGAGGGAAGCTGTCACTTCGAGGACTAAACATATGCGAACTGAATGGGTTGCTAAACGGCGGGGACAAGCCAATGTCACGCAGATGAATTATGCTCGTCAAGGCCTGATTACGGAAGAGATGCACTATGTGGCGCAACGGGAAAATCTCACCCCTGAATTGATTCGGGATGAGGTTGCGCGGGGAAGGATGATTATTCCAGCGAATGTTAATCACCCAAATTTAGAACCAATGGCGATCGGGATTGCTTCTAAGTGTAAGGTGAATGCTAACCTGGGTGCTTCTCCCAATTCTTCTAATTTGCAAGAAGAAGTCGATAAGCTGAATCTGGCTGTTAAATATGGTGCAGATACGGTGATGGACTTGTCTACGGGAGGCGGAAACTTAGACGAGATTCGTACAGCGATTATTAAAGCATCCCCGGTTCCGATTGGTACGGTTCCCATCTACCAAGCGCTAGAAAGTGTGAATGGTAGAATTGAGAAACTTACACCAGATGACTTTCTGCATATTATCGATAAACATGCCCAGCAAGGGGTGGATTATATGACCATCCATGCAGGGATTTTGATTGAACATTTGCCGTTGGTGAGAAGTCGGATTACGGGGATTGTTTCCCGTGGTGGCGGTATTATTGCTCGGTGGATGTTACACCATCATAAGCAAAATCCTCTGTATACCCATTTCAACGATATTATCGAAATCTTTAAGAAACATGATGTTTCGTTTAGTTTAGGGGATTCTCTGCGTCCGGGTTGTACCCATGATGCTTCGGATGAGGCACAATTGGCGGAGTTGAAGACGTTGGGTCAACTCACCCGCAAAGCTTGGGAACATAATGTGCAGGTGATGGTTGAAGGGCCGGGCCATGTACCGATGGATCAAATTGAGTTTAATGTGAAGAAGCAGATGGAGGAGTGTTCAGAAGCTCCGTTCTATGTGCTGGGGCCGTTGGTGACGGATATTGCGCCAGGCTACGATCATATTACCTCTGCCATTGGAGCGGCGATCGCCGGTTGGCATGGAACCGCTATGCTCTGTTACGTTACCCCCAAAGAACATTTAGGACTTCCGAACGCCGAAGATGTACGCAATGGCTTAATTGCCTACAAAATTGCTGCTCACGCTGCGGACATTGCCCGACACCGCCTAGGAGCCAGAGACCGAGACGACGAACTCTCTGCCGCTCGGTATAACTTCGACTGGAATCGCCAGTTTGAACTCTCCCTCGACCCCGACCGCGCGCGGGAATATCACGACGAAACCCTCCCCGCAGACATCTACAAAACGGCTGAATTCTGCTCCATGTGCGGGCCTAAATTCTGCCCCATGCAAACCAAGGTAGATGCAGACGCGCTCACCGAGTTAGAGAAATACTTAGCTCAGGAAGCCCAAAAGAAAGAAGTCGCTCAAGTTTAAGCTTAAGTTTAAGTTTCACCCCCATACCCCCAGTTGCTACAATCTGGGGGTTTTTTATATCAATTACAATCTGAAATCTTGAGTTAAATTATTCGATAATCCATGAGGAAGTAGGGATATTGCAGCTAAGATCATACGGTCAATGTATTTACTTACTTTATAAACTCCCTTCCATGCCGGTTGATTGGCATATTCTTTCAAGACTTTCAGGGTCTCGCCCACTTGTTCGCGCATCGATTGTCATCTGAGTTGGTTAGCCAGTTGCCAATCGACAGAATCGCTCTTTTTTTGTCTTTAGGTGAAGTGAAGGGACGTTTTTAGATTCGGATTTGCCCACCTGCCATAGTGGTTTCTGGGCGATCGCCCAACGACTTTAACTCTTTGCTTACTCTATCGAAAGCGATACTCAGATGTCAATAAGGATGCTAGAGCTAGGGCGCTCAAATTGAGATTTTAACTAATGTTCCAGTTCTCACCAAATCAGCTAGGAAAAGGCTAATATAACCTTGCTGGCTTAATATACCTGCACACATTATGAGAATCCTTGTAACGGGGGGAGCTGGCTTTGTTGGCTCTCACCTCATTGACCGTTTGATGGAAGCGGGTCATGAAGTCATCTGTTTAGATAACTTCTACACAGGCAACAAACGAAATATTCTTCAGTGGCTCGATAATCCTTATTTTGAGCTGATCCGACATGATGTTACCGAACCCATCCGGTTAGAGGTCGATCAGATCTATCACTTGGCTTGTCCAGCATCACCCATTCACTACCAATACAATCCCATCAAGACTACCAAAACCAGCGTCTTGGGAACCATTAATATGCTAGGACTAGCCAAGCGAGTAAAGGCACGCATATTACTAGCATCTACTTCAGAAATCTATGGTGACCCTGATGTTCACCCCCAGACGGAAGAGTATCGGGGAAACGTAAACACCATCGGCATTCGCTCCTGTTATGACGAAGGAAAACGAATTGCTGAAACCCTATGTTTTGACTACTATCGAGAGCATGGTCTAGAAATTCGCGTCGCTCGGATTTTTAATACTTATGGCCCTCGAATGCTGGAAAATGATGGTCGAGTGGTGAGTAATTTTGTAGTACAAGCCCTCAAGAGAAGTCCGCTCACTGTTTATGGTGATGGTTCTCAAACCCGCAGTTTCTGCTATGTTTCTGATTTGGTAGAAGGGTTAATTCGGTTGATGAATCGCGATAATCGTGAAGAAGAAGGGCCGGTCAATTTGGGAAATCCTGATGAGTATACAATTCTGGAATTAGCCCAAAAAATTCAACAAAAGGTTAATCCAGATGCCCAAATTCAGTATCAGCCTCTTCCTGCGGATGACCCCCGAAAACGGAAACCGGATATTACTCGTGCTAAAGAATGGCTAGGATGGAAACCGACGATTCCCTTGAATGAAGGATTAGACAAAACGATCACCGATTTTGGCGATCGCCTATCTCCCTCTGAATAATCCCTTTCGGTATTGAAGAGATCCAATAAGGCAAGCATCTACCCTCTGTAAATCTAAAATTAAGTCTCTTGAGGTATACCCATGAAAGTTTGTGTAATTGGTACAGGTTACGTTGGTTTGGTGACCGGTGTCTGTCTAGCGGAATGCGGCCACCACGTTATCTGTATTGATAACAATGAAGAGAAAGTCAAACTGATGAAGTCCGGACAATCCCCGATTTATGAACCAGGATTGTCTGAATTAATGCAAAAATCTGCCCAGGCAGGGAACTTGGAATTTAGCTCCGATTTAAAGGCTGGAGTGGCTCATGGGGATATCTTATTTATTGCTGTAGGAACACCAGCTCTACCCTCTGGAGATAGCGATACCCGATATGTGGAAGCCGTGGCTCGTGGCATTGGGTCTCATCTACGAGATGGTTATAAAGTGATTGTGAATAAATCGACCGTTCCCATTGGATCAGGAGATTGGGTACGGATGATTGTCCTTGATGGTATGGCTGAACGCAAGAAAGAAGAAGGCTTGAGCGAGCAAGAGATTAAAGCGGAATTTGATGTGGTCAGTAACCCTGAATTTCTGCGGGAAGGATCGGCTGTCTATGATACTTTTAACCCCGATCGCATCGTCTTAGGCAGCAATAACGAAAAGGCGATCGCTCTGATGCAAGAACTCTATACCCCCATCGTAGAACGCAAAGTCGGCACAGATGCGTCCTTACCTCCGGTTCCCGTTGTGGTTACCGATCTCAGTTCTGCGGAGATGATTAAATACGCTGCGAACGCTTTCCTCGCCACTAAAATTAGCTTTATCAACGAAGTGGCAAATATTTGCGATAAAGTCGGTGCAGATGTTACCCAAGTGGCTAAAGGCATTGGACTCGATTCTCGAATTGGCAAGAAGTTTCTACAAGCTGGAATTGGTTGGGGTGGCTCCTGTTTCCCCAAAGATGTTTCTGCCTTAATTCATACTGCCGATGACTATAATTATGAAGCCGAACTGCTCAAAGCAGCCGTCACTGTCAATCAACGCCAACGGCTCATGGCAGTAGAAAAACTACAACAGGAACTGAAAATCCTCAAAGGTAAAACCATTGGATTCCTTGGACTTACATTCAAACCCGATACCGATGATATGCGGGATGCTCCAGCTCTAAACTTGATCGAACAACTCAGTCGCTTAGGAGCGAAACTCAAAGCCTACGATCCCATTATCTCTCAGTCGGGAATGCGTCATGGTCTCTCGGATGTGATTGTAGAAACTGATCCAGAAATGCTGGCTGATGGGTGTGATGCTTTGGTATTAGTCACCGATTGGCAGCAATTCTTGAACTTGGATTATGGCAAAATGGCCCAGAAAATGGCCCATCCTGTCATGATTGATGGTCGGAATTTCCTCGATCGCAAAACCCTAGAGGCTGCTGGCTTCCGTTATGTGGGAATTGGCCACTAATTTTTCTCGAGCAATACTTAGCTTAACTTTAGCCTGTCATTGCGATCGCTAAAAGGGGGTTCAGTCCCCCTTATTTTTTCGTCTCTGTTACTCAGTCAAATTAATCCCATCCAACCTTAAAATAACCTATAGCAGAGAAGGAATAGGTTAGGACAGTGGTTATATGGTTTGAGGCAAGAGGCAACAGGCAAGAGGCAATAGAGACTCTAGCCATAGAAAATCTCCTAACTTAACGAGTTCTTTGCTACAGCACCATAATCTCTTGGCTTTTGCCTAATACAGCGCTTTGCTTGCGTTATGAGTGACAGTGTTGAATCCTCAAAGCTATGTACCAAAAGCCTATTCCCCATTCCCTAGCGCAAAGTGCTATATCTCCTATGACCACACTCAGCAACCAACTCCAAACCCCCCAAGAATGGGATCTGTCTGACCTCTACCAACGACTAGACGACCCCAAAATTCAACAAGACCTGGAGCATCTACAACAGCAAGCCACCACCTTTCGCCAGACCTATCGCAGCAAAATTGCCCAACTCTCCCCAGAGGAAATCCTCGACTGCTTACAACAGCTCGAAACCCTCTTTCAATCCTGTGGCTACCTGTGGGCCTATCCGAGCTTAGTCTTTTCCGCCGATACCCGTAACAGCCTCGCCAAACAACTGCTTGATCAAATCATGGAAGCAGTAACCACCCTAGAAAATGAGGTTCTCTTTTTTGATTTAGAACTCAAAAAATTACCCATATCTCAACTCGAAAAACTGCAACAATCACCCCTCTTAGCCTCCTATTACCATTACCTAAAACAAATTGCCAAATTTCGCCCCTACGCCCTTTCCGAAGAAGTTGAACAAACCCGAAATCAGGATAACTTAACCGGTCGTAGCGCCTTTATTCAACTCCGTTCTCTGCACCTAGGCGAACAAAACTATACCCCAGTCACCACCCCAGAAGGAAAAAACGCCGAAACCGAAGCCGATCTTTCTGCCTTACGTTTGCATCCTTCCCCAGAAATTCGCTACCAGTCCTATATTTCCCTCCGGGAAGTCATGCAGCAGCATAACTTGCTCTATGCCAATATTCTCAACAATATTGCCCAAGATCATAAGCTCGAAAATAAAATGCGAGGCTATGACTCTACCCTCAGCAAACAACTTTTAGAAGACCAAGTTTCTGAACCGGTCTTCCAAGCCATTATGACGGGAATGGCTGACCGCTACGATCTTTTTCAACGCTATTACCATCTCAAAGCTAAAACCCTAGGGGAACCCATCCGTAGTTGTGATATTTATGCCCCTTGGACGCAAGATCCTAGCCCTTCGTTACCCTATAATTTAGGAGTAGAAACTCTGTTAAAAGCCTTAGAGCAATTTGATATTAATTATGCTCGCCGCGCTGAGGAATTTTTCCTCAAAAATTGGGTCGATGCCAAAGTTAGACCTGGCAAACGGGGCGGTGCATTTTGTGCCTATAACCATGGCAAACATAGTTATTTATTGCTCTCCTATACCGAGGATTATAACTCCCTATTCACCTTAGCCCACGAAATGGGTCATGGTTTACATTTTGCCTGGATTGATGACCATCAAAGCTATTTTAACAGCAATCCCCCCATGGTGATCGCTGAAGTGGCTTCCACGTTTAATGAATTGTTGTTATTAGATTTTCTCCTGGAATCCTCCGATCCAGCCTTAAAGCTCTCCATTTTGACCGGACAACTCGAAGATCAATTAAGCTTACTCTTCCGCCAGAGTACCATCAGTCGCTTAGAATTACTTATCCATGAACGAGCTAACCAAGGCAGTTTCGATCGTCATTTTGTTAATCAGGAATGGATGAAGTTGTATGAACAGCTTTGTGGAGATGCGATTACCCTCTTGCCTGAACATCAATATGATTGGGCGAGAATTGGTCATATTTTCTTTAAGCCGTTCTATTGCTATCAATACACCGCTTCTCATATTGTCAGCTTGGCTTGTTATCAACAATATCGACAACGGAGTAAAGAGTTTGTGCCTGGATATCTAGAATTGTTATCGACAGGAGGAAGTGTGGATCAGGTGGAAGCACTCAAACAGTATGTAGGTGTTAATTTAACCGATCCAGCGACGATTGGTCATGCGCTGGAATATGTTCAAGGGTTGATCGATCAATTGGAGGAAACGTTAACCCTTAAAAGTGAATAATGAATAATCATTCAGTGTCTTGCAGAAAATCATCCAAAAGTGGACTAGGGTAAGAGAAGAACAAAGTTAACGTCAGTTTTGGTTAAGGGCATTTTGCGGCTGATGCGATGAAGGAATGGAGATTACAGCCAACGATAGCGTTTTGGCTTACCCAAAACTGACGTTTATTTGACAATGTTATAACAGCCTCAAGTGACAGAATTTAAGTCGATTAGCGAGACTGGCGGCGCTTGAGCGCAGCGAAACCAGCAATGAACGCTAACCCAAGAACAGCGCTCGGTTCAGGAACTTTTTCCACAGTAAATAGCCAGTCAGAAGCATATAGATGAGTTGCATCTTCACGAAGAGTCCCCTCATCAGCATGATTGAGCCAACCCCATCCTGAATAACCCTCTTCACCTCGATGATCTGTATCAATTTTGAAAGAGTAGTCATGCACTCCTTTATAATCAAAGAGGTCATAGGAACCGACAGTAGAAGAAATATTCCCTTGCCCCTGTCCATCACCCCAGACGACTAGCCCGTCACCATTTGTTGTTACATTGTTATAAGTAAAATCGAGATCCCAAACGACAGGATTATCATAACTTGAACCTACATCAAGTCCTCCAAACACTTTCCCAGAAATAGTAACGCTCGATCCATCATATTCTAGGAAGACCTCAGATTGAGAATCTTCACAGTTGAAAGTGTAGATGTCGCTAGAGTTACCAGAGACTAAGCCATCCAGCCGAAGACAGTATGCTGGTGGAGCTGCATTGCCATCTGGATGATTATTCACACGATATTTGCCAATAGAAAAGGCATGAGCTGGATTAACAGCAAGCGTAGAAATACTAGCAGTAAAAATACTTATGGAGATTCCACGGAGGATATGGGTAAAGGGGTTATGGTTAATCATGATATCTATTCTGATTAGAGATAAAAGGGATAGTTTGAAAGATCAATTCAGAGCATATTGATCTGCTCTTGAGAATCTGTGATAGCTTTTAGCTTTTAACTTAGGTTAGTGTTTTTCAGTAAAAATCGTGAACCCCTAGACCCTATTCTTCATAAGAACTTCATAAAAATGATAGGTTTTATGAAGTTTTCATGAAGCATCTCCGAAAAAACGCATGTAGAGGCCCAATTCTAGAATTTAATTGGGGATTATGGGACGTAGAAATACTTACTTTAACATCAGTTTTAGTCATCCCTTTTCTGTCACTCTCCGGATTGAAGGAATAGGAAATCTGCTTAAGGGATGACAAAGAGGCTAAAGAGTAGACTGTATAAGGGATAGAACCTTTAATCCCTTCTGGAAAAATAAGCGCTTATGAGGCTTGGAATCCATCAATTCTTGAGCCAAAACTGACGTAAGTTAGAACACGGTTGAATCCTAAAACCGAGCTACCATCCTCTCTTCCCTAGCGTTTCGCGCTATATTAATCCTCTCCCACTTGATAGCCAAATTGAGAAAGACGAGTGCGAGATTGTCGCCATTTGGGTCTGACTTTAACAAATAATTCCAGATAAACTTGACCTAAAATCAGTTTTTGCATTTGTTCTCGTGCAGCCATACCAATACTTTTTAACATGGCTCCCTTTTTACCAATCAGAATAGCTTTTTGGGAGTCTCGTTCCACATTAATAGCCGCAAAAACGCGGGTGATTTTTGGGGTTTCTTCGACTCGTTCAATCTCTACGGCTACCGAATGAGGAACTTCTTGGCGCGTAAGGAGTAAGATTTGTTCCCGGATTAATTCGCCCATGATAAAGCGTTCCGGTTGGTCAGTGACCAAATCGGGAGGATAATAGTAGGGGCCGGGTTCTAGATTGTCTGCCAGCAGATTTTGTAGAGAGTCTAATCCCTCACCCGTAAGGGCAGAAAATTTTAGGATTGGCCAGTGGTGAGCTTGGGCGAGTTGTTCGTAGGTTTGGTCGATCGCTTCAGAATCATCGGGTTGTTGATCCGCTTTATTGAGACCAAGAATAATCGGCAGTTTCACACTAGAGAGTAGCTCAACAATGTAGCGATCGCCCCCTCCCGCAGGAACAGAACTATCGACCACAAATAACACCACATCCACCGATTTAATCGCCAACTTTGCATTTTCCACCAAAACCTTCCCTAACTCATGGTGGGGTTTATGAATTCCAGGGGTATCCACAAAAATAAATTGGGCGGCTGAAGTCGTTAGAATGCCCCGTAAGCGGTTGCGCGTCGTTTGGGCTACGGGCGAAGTAATGGCAATTTTCTGTCCCACCAACTGATTCATAATAGTGGATTTACCGACATTGGGGCGGCCGATAATCCCCACAAACCCAGACTTAAAGCCAGGAGGGGGTTCAGGAATCAAATTAAAGGATGCAGGAGAAATATCGTCCAAGGCTTCAGATTGGGGATCGTGAGAATGAGTCATGGGGGATCGTAAGTCAGGAAAGAACAAAGATTAAGTCAAGTTGAGGTTATCGAACTTTGAGAGAATTTGAGTTTAATTTACTCCTGTAAGGGCCACTTAGCCCTTTGTCTTCATTCAACTTAAAGGCTACCGGAGGACATAAGGTTATGGGAAAACGCATTGGTATTTTGACCAGTGGCGGAGACTGTGCAGGTCTTAATGCTGCGATTCGGGCTGTGGTCTATCATGCCATAGGAACCTACGGTTATGAAGTCTTTGGAATTCATCAAGCCACATTAGGCTTATTGGAGCGTCCTCCAAAAGTGAAAGAATTAACTCGTACAAACATTCGTGGATTATTGCTTACTGGGGGAACCATATTAGGAACCACCAACAAGGGTGACCCTTTCGCTTATCCCATGCCCGATGGAACATTACTCGATCGCTCCCAAGAAATGATCGAAGGATATCACCAATTAGGGCTTGATGCCCTATTAGTGATTGGTGGAGATGGATCTCTAGCTATTCTGCGTAAACTGGCCCAACAAGGCAATATGAACATTATCGGTATCCCCAAAACCATTGATAATGACATTGGCATTACCGAACGCTCCATTGGCTTCCAAACGGCGGTTAATATTGCCACAGAAGCCTTAGACCGCCTCCAATTTACCGCCGCCAGCCATAGCCGAGTCTTAATTCTAGAAGTGATGGGCCGAGATGCGGGTCATATCGCCATCAGTGCTGGAATTGCTGGCGGTGCGGATGTGATCCTAATTCCCGAAATTCCCTACGATATTCAGAAGGTTTGTAAGCACATTGTTAACCGTCGAGAGCTGGGTAAAAGCTATTCTTTGGTGATTGTCTCTGAAGCGGTGAAAAGTGTTGAAGGTGGATCGATGACCAATGTAGTTGGTCTCGGAGAGAGTCGCTATGGAGGGATTGGCCAGGAGATTGCTAAAGGGATTACCTCGGAAATCGGCGCAGAAACACGGGTAACGGTGTTAGGCCATACCCAACGGGGAGGGATTCCCGCACCCATTGACCGCCTGGTGGCTTCGGCGTTTGGAGTAGCAGCCGTCGATTTAGTGGCTCAGGAGATGTACGATCACGTGGTAACTTGGCAACATCGGCAAGTTGTGAGTGTGCCCATTGAAAAGGCGATCGAACATTACCAAACCGTCAATCCAGAAGGCACGTTGGTGAAAACAGCCAGAGGTCTGGGAATTTGTTTGGGCGATTAGTTCTCCCCGGTTTCAACAAGGGGCCCCTAGCCCCTTGTCCGATCTCGAACCGGATCGAGACATTAGGCCATCACCATGCCACCATCAACGTTAAAGACTTGACCTGTAATATAGGCGGCGGCAGGATCGGCCGCTAAGAAACGCACCATTCCCGCGACTTCCTCGGGTTGACCATAGCGACCCAGGGGAATCAGTTTCAGGATTTCATCTGCTGCTAGATCTTTGGTCATGTCGGTAGCGATAAAACCGGGAGCAACCGCATTAGCGGTTACGCCACGACTGGCGATTTCTTTGGCAACTGTTTTGGTAAATCCAATTACTCCAGCTTTGGCGGCACTATAATTGGCTTGACCTGGATTTCCCATTTGTCCAGAAACCGAGGCAATGTTGATAATTCGGCCTCGACGTTTTTTGATCATGATTTTACTGATGGCACGGGTACAGAGAAATACGCCGGTCAGGTTGAGGTTAATGACGGCTTGCCAGTCTTCCGGTTTCATCCGTAGGAGTAAGCCATCTCTGGTAATCCCGGCGTTATTGACCAGGACATCAATCTGTCCCCATTCATCCATAACGGCTTTAACCAGGGTATCGACGGCTTCTGCTTGGGAAACATCTGCCCCAAGGGCGATCGCCTCTCCTCCTTGGTCTTTGATTTGACTGACGACTTCTTCGGCTGCACCGCTAGAGCTGGCATAGTTAACCGCTACTTTCGCTCCTTCTGCGGCTAAGGAAAGGGCGATCGCCCGACCAATTCCCCTAGACGCTCCGGTTACTAAGGCCACTTGATTTTGTAATTGGTTCCCCATAAACCACTTCTCCTGCTATTTCTTAAAGTTAGGCTGAGGGCATTTTGCCTTAGAATGGGGGGAGTTGCCTAACTTTTGCCGAATTTAATATCAAATCCTTCAATGTTTGCTACGATCGAATGGAAGTAAAATGGGTGAAGGTCGTCCTGTAGAGCCTGTATTAGCCTTGCTAGAGGCAACTCTTCTTTAACCCATACCCAATTTTTAATTGATCTAATATGGCGATTAAAAAACAATTTAAGAGTTTTGCTGACCTCCTGGCCCAATCGGATGTCCCAGTTTTGGTCGATTTCTACGCCACTTGGTGCGGCCCCTGCAAAATAATGGTGCCAATTTTGGAGCAAGTGCAAACTCAGATGGGCCAAGCTCTCCAAGTCGTGAAGATTGATTCAGATAAATATCCCCAACTGGCTTCTGAGTACCAGGTGGAAGCGTTACCGACCCTGATCCTCTTTAAACAGGGGAAACCCGTCGATAAAATTGAAGGCGTGATTAAGGTAGAACCCCTGATGGCTCGCCTCCAAACCCTGATTTAACGAACTTGAAGAAAATTTCCCCAAAGTCTGGCTTTTTCCTAAAACTTGTGTTATCTTAGTAAAAGTGGGTAATAAACGGTTGAGTCCGTTAGTTTGCCCGACTTGCGGGTATAGTTTAGTGGTAAAACCATAGCCTTCCAAGCTATTGATGGGGGTTCGATTCCCCCTACCCGCTTGATCATATAAGTCTTATAGGTAAAGGGACTCTCATCCCCATCGATAGCTTGGAAGGCTATAGTTCTACCTAAAATCTACCTAAAACCACTCTACCACTCCAGAAAAGAGTATGAGGTAAATAGGTCATGTAAACAAAGGAAATCTATCCACAAAAGCATTGTCATAGACTTCCATCAATACATCAATCACATGACCATCACATAAGTATAATTTACAGAAACTATAAGACAGTCTTATGCAATTGACCTTGCTATGATACGTCACTTGAATCCTTAATCAACTAACTCACTCATCCAATACGAACATGAGCCTACTTGCTATTAAATTAAATAGGCGGCGCTTACGAAAGAATCAGCATTAGAGGGTGACCCAAATAATCAAGTTTTATTCTTGAAATCCCCATCTGGTAATGCTTTGAGGGTGACCCAAATCTTAGCGGCTCCCTTTCCTATAGCGCTGCTATTGAAAATTTAATCAACTCACTCACACCGTCAACCCTTCCCTACGGCTCTCTTTGTTCGGGGTTGACAGTCTTCGTTGAGGTTGATTTTGATTTTCCTGCAAGCGCTATAGGGGGCAATCGTATGCAGGAGACACTTTATCTGACCACACCTATTTCCTCGTAGGGGTGTTGTGAGCAGTTTTAGCCTAAATTTTAGGCTTAATTTTAGGCTAAATTCCTACGATATACCCCTATGAAGGTAGATAGTCTGGATGTATGGGAATTCTATCCTTAATCCTCATAGTCCTTAAATAGGTCGCAATACTCATCGAAGGTGATATCAAGGATTCTGCAAAGCGTCTGAATTTGCCCAGAGCTTAAGGGCGGCTCTTTATCTTTTGCCATCCATCCCCGGTACGTGCTTTCTGCTGCACCAAGGATTGACGCGACTTCCTTCTGCTTCAAAGTCGTTCGCTCCTTGCGAAGTCGCTCCAATGGATGACAATCGTCCCACTCAGAGGAGGCATACAATAAATTTCTAAAACTCGATTGTTGACTCATAATTCAATAGATAATCTATGATAAATGGTTTTCATAGATAGCTATGCATTGCGCTGAAATTTCAGCGGTGCTACAATAAGGACATCGGAGCCAAGCACTCCTGGTCTAGAGCCTCTAAGCACTACTATCGCTTAACTGAAGGCAATCACCAAGTGTTGGTAACCGGTATTTACTTTTCAGAGTGCCACCTTTTCATAGTCATTTACGTACAACTTTCTCTGTGTATGTACAGAGGGATCGTGTATGACGACTGAAAAAGGACATCTTCCATTGTACCTTGACAATTTGGTTCACCTGTTGACCCTTCTTTCACTTACTCAATCTGAAGAAAGGAGTCAACAAATGGTTAAACAACAACGCATTCCTGAAGTAGCAGGAGGGTTTAACGTTTTGGGTGTGGTGTTTCA
>NZ_JAQMUE010000048.1 GCF_028330985.1 Roseofilum reptotaenium CS-1145
CTCGATCAGCTAGAAGAAGTGTTGTACCAGCGCTGCCAAACCTTATTGAAACAGCCAGAATTAATTGGAGGGTTAACCGATTTTTACGGGTGGAGTGAACTCACTGCTATATCACAACTTATTCAACGGACTTGATATAACGGATCGATTTCTTGTGCCTGTTGAGACGCTAATCCTAACAATAGAGAATCAATTCCCTCTTCCAGAATGAGTTGAGTGGTAAAAAATCCATCTCTCAGAGCAATAGGGTTGCTAACTCCCGTCTGCGGATCGATGCGCTCAAGTGTGGGAGAAACTTGAGTGTGACCCACCCGAAAGGCAGCATGAGCAAATTCATTGCTAATACTGGGATTAACGGTTTCATCATAACCTTGATAAGGACTCAAGGCATCTGTTCCCAAAAGCAAAGGCAAGTATTCGTTATACGTGATGATTTGGATTTTGGCTCCCACTAATTTACGAGCCGTTTCATAAATATAATCATCCACACTCAGTTCCAGTTTTTCGGCTTCCATAGCAGTGTCTGGATCGGCCGCAATTTGTTCGGCAAGACGATTATGTTCTCGGACAAATAGAGTATGTACCGCAATTAAACCGACTTGTTCATTCGCTCGCACATCTCCAGCTAAAAAGAGGGATTATCCAGACTTGTTCCTGTATTGGGATCGTACTGAGATCGATTCAGACGGATGGTTTGGACTCCCGTTCCAAAAGGGTCAAACCAGCGATCGCCCACCGGAACATCTACATTAAATGCTTCTGCGGGTTGATGAGATTCAGTGAGGTCAATATCATGATCGACAAACTGTCCCCATTGCCAAAACCAATCACTGGCACTAGAGGAATTCCCTCCAGCTTGAGACTGATGAGAAAGTTGGTTACTGACTAACCTGGCACTGGGGCGATCGCTCCCCGCAGGGCTTGATATGCCATCATCATAAGCCGCAGGAAGCAAGCGTAAAAGTTGGGTATGAGTTTGTCCCCAAGTGGGATTTTCGAGGTTATTTCCCGACCCATCAATCGAACGAAATGTTGCAGCTTGAGCGGATAAGTTTGACAGCAAACCCAAGCTCATTAAAGTAACAGAAGCGAGACAATGGATCAATTTCATGGGTAATGGGTAATGGGTAATGGGTAACAAGTTAAGGCTGTAACCTAGTTGTGTCTTTGGGGAGGCAGGAGGGAATGCAAGAAAACTTAGTTAGAGTTTTGGTAAAAACCAGTAAACGCTGTAGTTATCCCTATTGCCTTCCCCCCTTGGGGGGACACAGGGGGGGTTTACCTATTGCCTTTTCTATGAATTTGAGAAACTTTGATTCCGGTTTCTACCGCTCTTTTGATGGAGAAAGAAATCTGTTGGCGAGCGTCGTTTTTATAGCTTTCCCAGTCTTCTTCTTTAGTGGTATACAGCGGAGGAAGTTGATTTAAAGCATAAGCAATTGCATCACTTAAATTAATCTGCTGGAGAGTGGTCGCTGGATACTGTTGGAACTGTTGCAAGAACTCCTCATGAACCAAGGCAACCATCGCATTGGCAAGTGTGGGTTTTGTGTATTTTTCCATGGCTAAAATCAAGAGGGTGAAGGAATTGGGATAATTAGAGTTGCTGTTTCAGTTCAGAAACAATGGTTAAAATTTGTTGGGAAATAGCTTCTTGATCTTGCTTCTGGAACAGTTTGGCTGCGGTTTCCATATTCTCGATCGCCACAGAAAGCTGTCCGAGTTGGGTATAGGCGATCGCCCGGTTATAATGCATTTGTGCTAAATCGGGTTGTCGATTTAACACTGCCGAAAAATCCGCGATCGCCGCTTGATAGTCTTCTTGTTCCATATAAGCAACCCCTCGATTGCCATAGGCTTCAATGCTATCGGGATCGAGCTGGATGGCCTGAGTATAATCAGCAATCGCTCCTTCTACATCTAAGGTACGGTAGCGAGCATAACCTCGGTTGTAGTAAGCTTGTGTAAGATTAGAGTCTAACTCCAGCGCCTGATCGAAATCAGCGATCGCTTCTGCATAATTTCCCGCTTCAAAGTTAGCAGTAGCCCGATTATTGTAAACTTCTGCTTGCTTGGCATCCTTAGCCAAAACTTCAGTATACTCTGCAATCGCTTCAGTATAATTCCCCTGTTCTGCGTGGGCGACTCCTTGGGAAAACTGGCGAGATTTTAAGTATCCCAACGTCAAAAACGTGCCCAAACCGCCAATAATCGAGAGAGCGGTGCAAACGGCGATCGCTTTGTGCAAAGATTTCATGATATTTTCTCCGAAGAATTGATGAAAAAGAATGGATAGATCCTGTAGAGGTGAGGGGCCCTCGCCCCTACATAATGAAAAATTGACAATGTGGTTCCAGTAATTTCCATTAGGATGTATGGTCATGCCGAGCCTGACGAATGTGCCGCCATCCTCGTCGCATCACCAGCCAACCAAACACCCCAACCATCCCCATCGGGCTGGGTTCCGGGATATCTTGAGGTGCAGGAGTAAAGCCAGGATTAAGGTTAACATTCACTGGAGCATTAAATCGGTTGTCCTCAATATTGCGGAAATTAGCCGTTGTTCCTGGGCCAAATTCTGCTTTGAAAACCGCTAGAAATCCCTCATCTTGGGAAGAATTCAGTGCCGTAAATTCATCATCTATAGAAATAGAAGAAATAGAAGCAACAGCAGCCGAAATCCCATTAGCAGTCGGTTGGGGGAGGCGATTTACCCCGTTATAAAATAATGTCGGAGAGTCGCCTAAACCAGAATTGCCAGCAAAAAGCGACCCCGGATCGATGGTTTTATCCAAGGGTTGTCGATAAAGATTAATTGTGCCAAACCCATAGTCATTTCCTCGACCGGAAACCCCTAAAGGATTACCAGCATCATCAAGAAGAAACCAGTTAAAAGAAACCAATTCTCCTTCATCAAAATCATCAACCGTGACCACAAAACCATCGAGAACATTGATGCCGTTATCCACAGTTTCCATATCATCAACCACTGGAGTAAAGTTTTGGGGTTGAGGCTGACAATTTTGCCACCACCATGGCCACCACCGAATTCGACAGACCGGTTGTATAATAGGATCGGAAACAGCTCGGCAACCGGGAACTAAGCCACAAGCATCTTGAGTAGACTGAGCCGCTAATAAATCTCGATTCGCGATTCCCGTTCCACCTTCCCATTCAATAGCGGTTTTCGTGGACTTAGCCACTTGCCAATCATTGGGAGTATTTAAGTTGCCAGTTGGCCCGTTATCGTCTGGACGACCAATGGGGCGACCGTTTTGGTCAACTGTACCTTTGGCTAAAAAGGGGACTTTATCAATGACAGCACTCGAACCCGTGCCTTCATTTAAGGCAAGCTGAATGCCGGAAGCGACTTGATTGGTCCAGTTGAGAACTTCAAATTCAAATTCAAACTTGTCTCCTTCTGGATCATCTTCTACCGCTTTAATATCGGTAAAGCGGAAACAAAACACGGGTGGAAGTCTGACTTCTGGCTTGGGAGAAACGGGAATGGGATCGGCAAGTGCGGGAGCAGCAACGATACTGGAAATTAGGCTGGTGGCTGCACCCATGAGAACGCCACTGAGAGCTGATAGGAAAGGTTGAGTATGCTTAGACATGATAGAAATTTCTCAATGTACTGTGCAACAATCCCCCTAGGAGGCTAGGGGCGATCGTTATTGCCAAGAAAAGCGTTTATGCCTTGCGACGACGACGGTATTTGGAACCTAACAAGCCAAGACCAGCCAATGCGATCGCGCCTAGAGTGTTTGGTTCAGGTACTTTTGTCGGTGGAACAGGATTAGGATCTGGGTTGGGATTAGGATCTGGGTCGGGTTTGGGATCTGGTGCGGAATAATCAATTGGCACGACATTAGTTGCAGAAGCAAAGATGTTATCTGCTGGGTTGAGGAAGGGTGCAGTAATACCAGCACCAAACTCAGCCGCAAACTCTGCAATGATGGTGGGTTCTTGGGTTACGATTGACTCGCTACTCGCAGCACTGAGCGATGTTGCTCCAAACGTGGTCCGGGTCAAACTAGCCGTACGCGCAGATGGTGTGGGTGCAGGAGGGGAAGGAGTCAGAAAGTCGTCATATTGATTGTTCGGCCCGTACTCAGTCACTTGGTAGGAATTCTGAGCAAAGACATTGGGGGTTTGGATCAAACCTGTATTTCCTGGAAATAGAGGTCGAACAGCAATGTCGGAATGTCCTGGAATAGATGGATCTTCGTTAATGGGAACCCGACCGATATTGACTGTTCCGAAGCCGTAGGCATTCCCTTGACCGGGGGTACCGATGGGGTTGCCATTGACATCCAAGAGATTCCAGTTGAACGAGAGAGACTCTCCTTCATCAAAGTCATCAACAGTAATAACAAACCCATCCAAAACATTATTGCCATTATCGACAGTTTCCCAATCAGCAACGACTGGCGTGTTGCCTTGCACTTGACATCCAGGAACCATGCTACAGGCTAGTGCGGTACCTCCCTGTGAGGGGACTCCCAGTAAATTTTGGTTGGGAATGGGACCATTGGTTCCTCCAAAAAAGTCAAATTGACTTGCGGTCCACTGAACTGCTGTTTGAGTCGATTCTACTAATTGCCCAGTGTTGGTAAAAGTTTGGTTCCCAGGTAAGGGGTTAGCACCATTCCCCAAAGGACGACCATTCCCATCAACACCCGCTCCCGCAAGGAAAGGGGCATCCTGTAGCACCAAGCCATTACTTCCAGTATTCCTGGCAATACGAACTCCACCAGCAGGTTGGTTCGACCAGTTTAAGACTTCAAAAGAGAGCTGGAATTTATCTCCTTCTGGGTCATTTTCAACAGCTTTGATGTCGGTAAAGCGGAAACAGAAGACCGAGGGGAGTTGGGTGTTAGGTGGGGGAGCTGGAGGAGGATCGGCGAGTGCTTTATCGGAGATCGCACCCAACATCAGAACGGCTAAACCGGTTTTGCCCAGTAAATTGGCGATCGCAAGACTAAAATGATGCTCAGATTGAAAATAATGAAACACGATTAATTGAACTCCTATGATCTAGAGAGGTTTGCGTAATCAATGAAGTGTGTTGAGGGGTTCGATCCGGGTTTGCAGACAATAAACCCCCCCTTTCCCCCCACAGAAGAGGGAAATAGATACAGCCTTCTGGCTAATAGCGAGAATTGAGCAGACCGGTTATGCGATCTTGCGCTTGCGCTTGCGCTTGTAACCCCAGAGACTTGCCCCAGCGAGTCCAAGCATCGCTAGCGTGCTGGTTTCGGGAACGTCTCGCGGGTTGTAATCATTGTCGCCAGGACGCGCAATGGGCTGTGTATTCACCTGAGAACCCAAGATGTTATCGTCTGGATTGAGCAAGGGAGCAGCAATACCTGCGCCAAACTCAGCGCCAAGCAGAGCAACCCTCTGTCCTTGGGAATTTTTTATATCGTGAGAATTGTCAGCAAAGAGCCGATTTGATGTTCCCACTCCCGTATTTTCTGGGAAGATTGGGAATGTCTCATTAGAGCCTCCAAGAGGGAACCGGGCAATGTTTACCGTACCGAAGCCGTATTCATTACCGCTTCCGGGCATTCCAATAGCTTCTCCTTGCTCGTCTAACAGATTCCAGTTGAAGGAGAGGGCTTCCCCTTCATCCAAGTCATCGACTGTTAATACAAAGCCATCGAGAACGTTATTACCGTTGTCAACCGTCTCCCAATTGGGCACAATAGGAGTAGCAAAAAATGGGTTTGCAGACCCAGTTAATTCACACCCTGGGACTAATGCACAAGCTCCTGGGGTGTTTCTCTCTCCAACACCAAGTAGGTCGTGGTTCGGAATTGGGCCACGAGTTCCTTGGTTAAAGCTGAATTGCTCGGCTTCCCACTCAATGGTGGTCTGGCTAGATTCTAGAACGCTGCCTGTATGGGCGAAGGGTTGGTTACCGGGTAAGGGATCGGAGTCAGTACCGATGGGTCGTCCGTTTCCGTCAATGTCAGCTCCAGCAAAGAAGGCTGCCTTGTCGCTAACAAAGCTATTGGTTCCCGTATTCAGGGCAATACGAACTCCGGAAGCGGGTTGATTTGACCAGTTCAATACCTCAAAGGAGATATTGAATTTGTCTCCTTCTGGATCGTCTTCTACGGGTTGCACGTCCGTAAAGCGGAAACAGAACACAGGAGGCAGTTTGGTTAATGAGGGTGGGGTTACTACTGGATCGGCGAGTACCGGGGAGTTTCCTCCCAAGAGTCCTCCTGCCAGTCCGGTGGTGAGCAAGACACCTTGGATTGTCTTTCGGCGATTTTGGCGATCGCGTAAGCAGTTCAACATTCGGATGAATAGCCTCCTCATTGGTTAAGTAAATTCACGAGAAGTTTCTTACGTCTCTATAGGGTTCTCTATTTTTTGGGGGCGATTTTATGCAAATCAGCGATTTTTGTGATATAAGTTTACAAATTTATCCGAATTTTCAAGGATTTTATCCCCAGCATGAAAGGATATAATCGTTGATATTACTGATATTCAGGGATTTTGCAGAACCTGACAATTTTTAACATAACTTAAAAAAAACTCCTGCGTTGAGAGGAGGTTTTGGTGAAGATGGGATAGGGAGATCATCCGGATGCACAGATGGCCCTGATGGTATCACTCTGGGAAAAGTAAAAGCGAAGTCCCATCCTACAACTTACTCAGGGCATGAGGTTGAGCAATCGCAACCGTTTTACCTGTTTTTATTCTCGATCTAGCTCAAGCATGGTGTGAGGAGAAAAATGCTGTAGGGGCTTGCATATTTTTCGCCCCTACGACTTTTTGCGACAGATTAAACGGCAACGGTTGCTTCTAAGTGATTTAAGCGCTCTGCCAACAGACTCTCTAACTGTTCTAAGGCTTTAGAGAATCCTTTAATGCCTTCGTCGAGTTTTTCTGAAGCCATGGGATCTTCAGCGTGCATTTTGTCAAAGGTTTCCTTATCCATGGGGATTTTTTCGATCGCCATTTCCTGAGCTGCATCTGGACAGAGTTTTCTCGGTAATTCCCCAACTGTTACATCGAGTTCCCCTAGGAGTTTCGGAGAAATCGTGAGTAGATCGCATCCTGCTAATTCAGTAATTTCGCCAATGTTGCGGAAACTGGCTCCCATGACTTCTGTGGGATAGCCAAATTTCTTGTAGTAGTTGTAGATTTTCGTCACGGACAATACACCGGGATCTTCAGCAGAAGGATAGCTATCGCGTCCCGTTTGTTTCTTGTACCAGTCTAAAATCCGACCCACAAAGGGAGAGATTAGGGTAACTCCGGCTTCCGCGCAAGCGATCGCCTGGTGGAACCCAAACAAGAGGGTTAAATTACAATGAATACCTTCTTTTTCGAGAATTTCTGCTGCTTGGATGCCTTCCCAGGTGGAAGCAATTTTAATTAAGATGCGATCACGAGATACCCCAGCCGCTTCATATTGGGCGATAATGTCTCTTGCTTTGGCGATCGTGCTTTCCGTATCATAGGATAAGCGAGCATCCACTTCTGTGGACACCCGTCCGGAGATAATATCCAAGATTTTTAGCCCAAATTCGACAGCTAGACGATCGAAGGCTAAATTAGCCACCGCCTGAGTCGTTGCTGCATTTCCTAAGTCTTTTCTGGCTTTTTTCACCGTACTATCAACAATCTCTTGATATTCCGGCATTTGAGCGGCTGCAGTAATCAAGGAGGGATTCGTAGTAGCATCGCGGGGGGTGAATTTTTCCATCGATTGCATATCCCCTGTATCGGCAACCACAACTGTCATTTGGCGCAGTTGTTCGAGTAACGTCTGACTCATATTATCTCCTAATAATGATTGAATTAGGCAAGTCTTTGGAAAGATACAACTTACCTAATTCAATCATAGGAATTCGAGTTCTGTCCTGAAATTAAATAACCCTTAAAAATTTAGGGGGTATGGCAAAAAAGTTTAAGGATTATTTTAGGATTAAAGTATAGCGCTTCACGAATTACCCATTACCAGCACGTAGGGCTTACATTTCATGACGTTTAAGTCGTCGCAGGCGATCGGAATAACTTCGCAGCACCTCTAGAGCAAATTCTGGGGTTTCTTGTACCGCAAATAAAAAGCGCCCTTTATCGATAAATGCTAGGGTGCAATCCGTTTTTGCTATTGCGGTAGAAGCTCGTGTGCCCTCATGATGCACTAAAGCACCTTCCCCAAACACATCACCCTGTTCAATAGTTTCGACAACTTCACCATTGACTTTTAATTCCACTGTCCCTTCAATGATGCCATACATATGTTGCCCTTTATGGCCATCTTCAAAGATAATATCGCCCACTTTAAAGTGGCGTGGTTCGGGTTGTTTTTGAAATAATTTAATCGTTTCTAGCGCAGCCATAAACACTCAATTTACCTCCTATTGTGTTTAATCTATGCCTTGAAATGATTCAAGGGCAAGGGGCTGGGGGCCCCTTTTTTGAGTTCCTACCCCCCAGAGATTAAGTGATTACGGTGGGTTTTTCTCTGCCGGTTAAAGCTTTAATTTGGGCAATTTCGTCAGCGAGTTGAATTAAAGAAGCTAAAGCCTCTTGTGGGTCTTGATGATGTGCTTTAGAATCGGGTTCATACCGTTCTAAATACACACGCAAGGTTGCTCCTTGGGTTCCAGTTCCTGATAAACGGAAGACGATACGCGAGCCATCGGTAAACCCAATACGAATCCCTTGTTTCGCTGCTACGCTACCATCTATGGGGTCAGTATAGCTGAAGTCATCGGCATATTTGACTTCATAATTTCCATACTGTTTTCCTTGGAGTGTGGGAACTAGAGAGCGCAAGTTTTCCATCAGGGTATTTGCCGGTTCAGTCTCTACTCCTTCATAGTCATGGCGAGAATAGTAATTCCGACCGTAGGTTTGCCAATGTTCCTGGACAATTTCCTCGACAGATTTCTGTTTAACTGCGAGGATATTGAGCCAAAATAAAACCGCCCAGAGACCATCTTTTTCTCGCACATGGTTGGAACCGGTTCCAAAACTTTCTTCGCCGCAAAGGGTGGCTTTTCCAGCATCGAGAAGATTACCAAAGAATTTCCAGCCGGTGGGCGTTTCGTAACAGTCGATACCCAGTTTTTCCGCGACGCGATCCGGTGCTTCACTGGTGGGCATGGAACGGGCAATGCCGGCTAGGCCATCTTTGTATCCGGGGACGAGGGTAGCGTTAGCAGCAAGGACGGCTAAACTATCACTAGGGGTAACAAAAAAGTGGTTTCCCAATATCATATTGCGATCGCCGTCTCCATCAGACGCTGCACCAAAGTCAGGCGCATTATCTCCATAGAGAATCTCGACTAAATCATGGGCGTAGACTAAGTTCGGGTCAGGATGACCACCACCAAAGTCTTCTAGGGGAACTCCATTTTGCACGGTTCCCGCAGGCGCTCCGAGACGAGTTTCAAACAGTTCTTTGGCATAGGGCCCGGTAACGGCGTGCAGGGAGTCCATACACATACGGAACTGGCCAGAACTGAGGTAATTGCGAATCACGTTAAAGTCAAACAGAGACTCCATCAACTCGGCATAGTCGGCAACAGAGTTAATCACCTCGACGCTCATATCTCCTAGTTTGAAACTGCCTAACTGGTCAAGATTGAGGTCGGCCGCTTCTAAGATTGTATAGCGATCAATGGTTTTGGAGCGATCGTAAATGGTGCTGGTCACCTTTTCTGGAGCTGGCCCGCCATTACTGACGTTATACTTCACGCCAAAATCCCCTTCTGGCCCCCCTGGGTTATGACTAGCAGAAAGAACAATACCTCCAAATGCCCCATTTTTACGGATAATGCAAGAAGCAGCAGGAGTAGATAAAATCCCTCCTTGTCCTACTAGAGTTCGACCCACACCATTTGCGGCCGCAATTTTCAAAATCGTCTGGATGGCTGGTCGGTTATAATAGCGACCATCTCCACCTAAAACTAAGGTTTTACCCTGAAAGTCCTCTAAACTATCAAAAATGGATTGGATGAAATTTTCCAAATAATGCGGTTGTTGAAATACCGGAACCTGTTTGCGTAAACCGGAGGTTCCCGGTTTTTGGTCGGTAAACGGTTGAGTTGAAATGGTCTTTATACTCATAAAAAGCTGATGCTCGGATCTTCAGCATCTTCATTTTCGAGCATTTCGTGCCTCTTGCAGCAGCGAGTGGGAAAAACTTTGGCGTGGGGGACGGATGTTACAAAAATTTATGCCCCCTCTCCCACGGGAGGAGAGGGGGTTGGGGGTGAGGGCTACACCTGACAAGAAAGTAGTGCTATAGTACACTACCAAACTTTCTAGACTTTCAAATTCAGCTCAATTCGTCCTTGTTCTTGTAGTGCCTGCAACACATCCGGAGGAACATTTGTGATTCGTTTTACTTGAGCATCAACTTTAGTGACAAAACTTTTACCTTTTCTCTCCGAGTAAGTCCGAATTTCCATCAAATTCTGTCGATCGTCTAAGATTAGATGACTTCCCAAAACTTTATCCCCTCTAGCAGTTAGATGCCGATGAATCTGCTGCACATCATCCTCAATTCGGTCAAAATCTAATAAGCCTTCTTGCACACAAGACAAATAATTTGAATTAGGCTCTTCTTTCAATCCTTCCTCCACAGCATCGGCTAATTGTTGAGGAATCTTGGTCACGGTTTCAAACAACCTATTAAATTTGTCTTCAATACTTTCTGGTTTACCTCTATCCATAATTTACAATCTCCTATGTAGCTTGTCTAAGAATTTCTATCTGTATATTAGCCTTATATTCAAGCTGACTTTGAATATCATAAGGCAAATCTTCTTCAACAATTTCCTCTTCTCTAATTTCTTTTCTTGTGCCACCAGTACGAATATTTCTCACGTAAACCACTACTCTCTTGTAGACACGAGCGCCTTCCTTCGCAATATAAGTAATTGCATCTGAAGTCACTTCAATTACATAATTGATCGCATCCAGAATATAACCAAGGACTCTACTCGCCCAAGCTTTAATTTCATCCCAAAAAACAGCGACTACAGCACCAACACCAGCACCTGCTGCAAAAGCGCCAGCGATAACCCAAACAATTGGAACAATAGGCATAATATTATCCCTCCATACTTTAATTTTTTAGATCGGATGATTCCACAGAAGTTTCCGAGAAAGCCGGCTTTTTGTGCTGCTCTTTGACTTCCGTATAACGTTCAATCTCTTCGGTGACTATAGTCTCATCAACCATCTTCACTTTTCCGGTTAACAGTTTCAGACCTAACTTAATCGTGATATTTTTAACGTCACCACCACAAAGACCATCACTGATCTCAGCTAAACGCTCATAGGTGACTTGTTTCGGCACATTTTCTGATAAATGAAATTTCCAGAGTTGCTCTCTCATGGGAAAATCAGGAGCTAGAAATTCCACATTAAACAAAATTCTTCTCAGAAAAGCCTCGTCATAGTTATCAAACAGGTTCGTCGCAAAAACAATGATGCCATTGAATTTATCCAACAGCGTTAGCAAGGTGCTTTTAGCTGAGTTGACACCATGATCGGCAGCTTGAGATAAATTGGAAATTCTTCTACTCAACACAGAATCGGCTTCATCGAAGAATAACAAACTTTTGGTTTTTTCGGCTTCGTCAAATACAGCAACTAAATTGTCGGACGTTCCTCCTACTAAGGAAGATTCTAGCTCACCATAGTTAACTCGAATGATAGACATTCCCAGCTTGTGCGCGATCGCTTCAGCAGTGATGCTTTTACCCGTCCCTGGTATGCCAAAAAAGTTCACACTTAAACCACTTCCGGTTTTTAAGAAGCGATTAAATTGCCATTCATACAAAAGCTTGTCTCGATTTTGTATGTAGGCAACCATTTCGTCAATTTGGTCAAGGGTACTTTGAGATAAGGCCACTTCTCCAAGTGTCCACTTGGGTTGCTCAACTAAAGTCTTTTCCTTTTTCTTCTGATTTGAGCGATCGCTGTCTTTAACAATTTCGTACTCCATCAGTTTTTCGCTTCAGTCCTCAAAACTCTATTGGTGACGATTGTGATTGGGAGTAGTCCACAAACTATGATTGAGAGTTTGTGTTATTGTACTCAATTCTTACGATGACACAAGACATTTCTCTTCAACCACTCTCCAATATCAGATTATGACTGCTTTTTTGTAACAAATTATTAATCTAATGTCAGATTATGACGTAAAATGACGGCCATTTAACCAACTCTATTCACGCTATAATAGCTACAATTGTTCATCAATCTAACTTCCATGGATGTAACAGAAGCTTTACAATTCGCGGATCGCTTAGTCTTCGAGACAACTGGAAAACACTTAGATGATTCTCAGGAAACAGTGATTAAGGGAGTTTGGAATGGTCAAACCTATGAAGAAATTGCCGATGATTCTCACCGTAGCGAACGTCACATTAGAGATGTAGGTTATAAATTATGGAAACTTTTATCGAATACATTAAGTGCAGATGTAAAAAAATCCAATTTTCGCTCTACCATTGAAAGATTAAGCATTCAATATAATCAAAAATTCTGTATTGGTACTCACAATTATTTTAACTTCAGTACACCGCCTTTCCCCCAAGGCGATCGGCAAAATTCTGACGATTCATCCATCGATACTCATTCTCAAGTGCAATCCATCCATCATGATTTAGTATTTGCTCCTGAAATTATCCATTTTTACAATAGAGAACCTGAATTAAACACTATTTATCACTGGATCTTTGAGAGGCAGACTCGTTTGATCTCAGTCTTGGGACAATCAGGGATTGGGAAAACAGCTTTAATCAAAAAATTCATTGATTGCAACTTAGAAAAGTTTGAGCTTATTACTTGGAGAAGCTTGAAATACCCAATCTCTTTGGAGGAACAGGTCGATGGTATTTTGAGACTGGACAACAAACAGTCACAATCTCCTCTCAGTCTCGATCAAAAACTAAAAGAGTTATTTTACGCATTGAGTCAGAAAAAGTATTTGATTATTTTTGACAATGTAGAAAACATTTTTGCTCAAAATACATGGGCAGGGCAATATCAAGCATCCTATCAAGATTATCAACACTTTTTTAGAATGATGGTCGATCTTGAACATCAAAGTCATTTGGTTTTAATCAGTCGAGAAAAATGTGCAGAAATGGAATGCTGGGATGATGAATTATACCCCATTAAGTCTTTACAGTTATCCGGTTTATATGATGTGGAGTTTATCAATCATCTAAGATGGGCAAATGGAAATCATGAGACCTGGCTCAAGCTAATCCATTTATATGAAGGAAATCCCATCTATTTACAAAGTGTTAGTCGTTTAATTCACCAGGTTTTTGGTAGCGATGTTGAATTATTTTTAACAGAAAAATCGTTGGTGATTACTCAACAAATGCAAGCTCTATTTCAGGAAGTATTTAACAGGCTATCACCTGTAGAGGTGTCTGTTATTTTAGCTCTCAGTAAATTGGATCATCCAGCATCTAGAGATGATTTAATGAAAGCGATGGATTGTTCTTCAGTGGATTTAATTTATGCTTTAGAGTCTTTGCAGAGCCGATATTTAATCTGGTTCAAGAAACAAGTAGATATTCAATTTGATTTAAATCCTGTTTTTAAAGCTTTTGTAAAAGAAGATCAATCCTTCTGAATTGGCTCCTAACTCTATTTTGCCATAAATACGATCTAATATCAAAGGAGATCGGGCACTCAAGCTTCCATAAAGACAGAGGAAGACTAGAGGATTCGCCTCTTAACTGTAGGTTCGGATGGTTAAAATGCTTTAAAGTAGAGTGGAGGCGATCGCGCCCTAAAGCTCTATGATGTCAAACGTTACACCATAGCTTGAGCGCAGATTACAGGTGCGATGATCGATAATATTCGTATCACTTAATTCTAGGTTATAAAAATCGACCCGATCGTGGTCAATATAGGGGCCTGCGTGCCAGGTTCCCAGGTGCAGTTTCACGAAGCAGTTACCAGGAATATGAAACGCTCGGATCTGATTGAGGTCAGGTTGCGGGTTTTCACTCGGTGGTGCAACGCCTAAAAACCAATCTTTACCTTCAAGCGATCCTAGGCATTGGGTACAGTTTTGATGACGGGTAATGGCGGAAAATTGTCGCCCGTTTTGGTGCAAGCGCATGATGTAAAATCGAGGTGTTCCGCGATCGAGGATCAGTTGGGCATCCTGGAAATCATAGAGTTTGTCGTCATCAGTCGCCCAGATCGCTTGACCGTAGGGGGCGAAGGTTTCTGGGGAGATCCAGGGAGCTGGCAGGGTTTGCAGTTTGAGAGGTTGGGTCATCAGACTCAAGAAGGGATAAGGAGGCTAGAGAGTATACTATATAGCGCTTCGCGCTAGGCAATAGCTTGTATGACTTAGGGTCTAAGGCTTCAAGCTGTACTCCATAGAAAAGAGAATCGCTATATACTGGCGATCGCGATTATGTATAAGGGACAATGGTTTCATTCTGAAGTTGATTCAACTATAACGTTTTCCTGCGATCGCTGCTATCCTGAACTCAGTACTACTTTTTACTCTGGTTCGTGTAACTATGGCTGCTCTAACCCTCGACCTCAGCCCGATCGCCACGTTAACCCGCAGTGAGTTCCGCAAGCTCTGCGCTGCTAACCCCGATCGCAAATTAGAACGAAGTCCCCAAGGAGAACTGATTATCATGGCCCCAACTGGTGGAGAAACTGGCAATCATAACTTTTGTATCGCTGGACAGCTTTATGTGTGGAGTCAAACTAACGGACAGGGAAAAGCGTTTGACTCGTCTACGGGGTTTGAACTGCCATTAGGGGGCGATCGCTCTCCGGATGTCTCCTGGATACCCCTAGAAAAATGGAACGCTCTCACTCCCCAAGAGCGGAAAGGCTTTTTACCCCTATGTCCCGATTTTGTCATTGAGCTACTGTCTCCTTCCGACTCTTGGACAGGAGGACAAAGAAAAATGGAAGAATATCAAGCCAATGGTTGTCGTTTAGGCTGGTTGTTAGACCCCAAAGGGAAGCGAGTGGGAATCTATCGTCCTAATCAACCGGTGCAAATTCTCCATCAACCCCAAATTCTTTCCGGAGAGGATGTGTTAGTGGGATTTGAATTAGATGTACAGTTTTTGTGGATTGAATAATGTAGTGAGGGAATAGCAAAGTTAACAACAGCTTTGAGCTATTTTGGCTATGTTCAAAAACCGCTATTGACGTAACGAATTGTAGAGAAAATCGCGATAAATTCCTAGGAATTTAGATCTGATTAAATTCTTTAATGCATGTAATCCTAGCAAGACGTTGAAAATCGGTCAACCGGAAGATCGTCGCTATTATATTGATTTTTCACCAGTGCGTGGGGGCAATGTTATTCGTCGTTTGCAACGAACTATTACCCACCAAGCAGAACAGGCAACCTGCCAATTGTTCACAGGACATATTGGCTGTGGAAAATCCACGGAATTATTTCGGCTCAAAACCCAATTAGAAGAGAAGGGTTTCCATGTGGTTTACTTTGAGTCCAGCGCCGATCTGGATATGGCAGATGTGGACATTAGCGATATTTTACTGGCGATCACGCAGCAAATCACCAGTAGTTTAGAAACCGCTAATATTTATCTTCAGCCCAATTACTTTATCAAATTATTTCATGAGATTGAAGACTTTTTAAAGGCTCCAATTGAATTTTTGCCTGAAGCTGGCATTTCTTTGCGGTTAGGGATTGGTAGAATTACGGCAAAAGCGAAGGCAAGTCCACGACTGCGGAGTCAGTTACGACAATATTTAGAACCGCGAACAGCAAGTATTCTCGATGCCATTAATCAAGAAATTATTGGGCAAGCCACGGAAGCATTGAAAAAGAAAGGTAAAAAAGGATTGGTGGTCATTGTTGATAATTTAGACCGGGTGGATATCTCTCCGAAAAGTTCGGGACGCTCTCAACCGGAATACCTGTTTATCGATCGCGGAGAACAGTTGAAACGGTTAAATTGCCATATGGTATATACCATGCCTTTAGTGCTCATTTTTTCTAATGAATTCAGTTCTCTCACCAATCGCTTTGGCGTGAAACCCCTGGTATTACCGATGGTTTCCGCGACACATCGAGATGGAAGTCCTCGTCCAGAAGGGATGAAATTGCTACGACAAATGGTTCTGGCACGAGCCTTTCCCCATCTCCCTCTGCAAGAGCGAGAACCTCTGATTCGAGAACTTTTTGATACGTCCGAAACCTTAGACCGACTGTGTCAAATTAGTGGCGGTCACGTGAGAAATTTATTAGTATTGTTGTATAGCTGTTTGCAACAAGATGACCCGCCGATCGCACGAGACAATTTAGAGCGAGTGATTCGGGAATATCGAGATGATATGGTGGCAGCCATTAAAGATGACGAATGGGAGCTGTTGCATCATGTAATCCAACATCACGATATTGTGCAGGGAAAAGAGGAATATGAAATCTTGTTGCGAAGTTTGTTTTTATTAGAGTATCGAGATCGGGAGGGGCGTTGGTTTGGGATTAATCCCGCGATCGCCGAATCCAAGAAATTCCAGCCAAGATGAGGGTATGACGACCACCAGCACTGAGTCTAATTCTGTCAACGATCGCCCCTTAAAAACACTATCACGGGCGATCGCCCATTCTCAAGGTCATTTTTCCCTCATTTTAGTCCGCAGTAACTATCAGGTTTTGACCGCAGAAATGGTTGAACGTCTGCAAGACTCCTGCTGTGTGCCGTTGCAGGAATTTCAATTGCCGCCCTCGGTGAAAACCCTGTATACCGCCATTCAGGATCGTTTGCAGCAGGAACAGCCTCAAGGTTTACTGGTATTTGGCTTAGAGTCCATCAATGCGGTGGAAAAAATCCTCAATCCCACCAATCAGGTGCGGGAAGAGTTTCGTCAAAATTTTACCTTTCCCCTGGTGCTGTGGGTGAACGATCTGATTTTGCAGAAATTGACTCGGTTTGCCCCTGATTTTAAGAGTTGGGCGGCTATTCCGATTAAATTTGAACTGGGGACAGAGGGTTTATTGGAGGCGCTACAGCAAACGGTGGACGCAGTGTTACCGACACTTTTGGAGGTAGGCGCGGGAAAATTTATTGAACGCGAGCGAATTCCTCTTCCTGCGGGCTGTTTGCGGCTCGCGGAGCTAGAAATGGCATTTCGGGAGTTACAGCAGTACTCACAGCCCCAGGAAGCTGCTCTAGATGCCAATTTACATTTTTTGATGGGGCGAGAAGCGGATGCATCGGGGGAGAAGGAAAATGCCAAGCAGTGTTATGAACTCAGTCGCCAGCGTTGGCAAGAGGTTATCGACAATAATCCCTTACCTACCCATTGGACGCACTATGGCTGTTTGTTGTTTTATGTGGGATTATGGTGGCGGCAGTATGCGACGCTCCATCGCCACGAGTATGAGGAAGCTTGTCGGCAGGCTAAAGACCATTACCAGCAGTGCTTAGAGGCGCTTCAACAAGCAGAACGCCCGGATTTGGAGCAAAAATTTATTAATGCCATGGGAGAGGTATTAACGCGCCTAGGAGGGTGGACTGAACTCAAGGCTGTTGCTCGCAAGGCGGTTCCTTTACATCAAACCTATGGGGATTCGGTACGCCTAGCTCGCAGCTATGCTTTTTTGGCAGAGGTAGCACTGGCAAACGGTAATCCTCAAGAGGCGCAAAAGTTTGCCCAAGAGGCGTTTGAGTTGAATCAGCACGCGCCCGATTCCGGTTTAGATTGGAGCTGGCATCAAGCCTATCATCGCAATTATTATCGCTTGCTGTTGGCGCGATCGCAGCAAGACTTGGAGCAGATTCCAGAAGCAATGGAGAATCTGGAACTTGCCCGTAGAGAGAGTTTACCAGAACATGACCCGCCATTGTATATTCGCATCTTGGAGAGTTTGCGATCGCTAAAATTCAACGCTGGCGAGTATCTGGAAGCTTTTGAAATTAAACAGGAAAAGCAGTCCATCGAGCAACAGTATGGATTGCGAGCATTTGTGGGAGCGGGACGGTTGCAAGTGAGGCGACAGGTGGCTCATTTGGCGCTTCCCCATCGAGAGGGACAGTTAAATGTCACCGCAGAAATTGCCGCTTCGGGACGACTGCAAGATATTCAGCGCTTGATTCGTCGCATGGGTCGCACGGATTGTAAACTGACGATTATTCACGGACAATCTGGGGTAGGGAAAAGCTCCTTAGTCCAAGCGGGATTAGTGCCAGCGTTACGAGAGAAGGTGATTGAAGCCCGTGATGTGTTGCCGGTTCTCGTACAATCTTATGGTAAGTGGGAGAAAACAATTGGTGCAGCCTTTCCGAAGGGTTGCGAGCATTTGCCACAAACGAGTTTACCGATTTTAGAGGATGCTGAGGCCATTGTAGACCAACTGCGCCAAGGGAGCGATCGCGATTGGCTGACAGTGTTAATTTTCGATCAGTTTGAGGAGTTCTTTTTTGCTCACAAAGATCCCCAGGATAGAAAGCCGTTTTTCCAGTTTCTAGGGGAGTGCCTGAATATTCCCTATGTGAAAGTGATTCTTTCCTTGCGCGAGGATTATCTGCATTATTTGCTCGAATGCAACCGACTGGTCGATCTGGGTATTATCAATAACAATATTTTAGATAAGAATATTCTCTATTATTTGGGTAATTTAGCACCTGATGATGCGCGATCGGTCATTCAAACCTTAACGACTAATTCCCAATTTTATCTCGATGCTGACCTCATGGATGCCCTAGTCGCAGACTTGGCGAGAGATTTAGGGGAAGTGCGTCCCATCGAGCTACAAATTGTGGGAGCGCAATTGCAAACCGACAATATCACCACCTTAGCCGAGTTTAATCAGTATGGCTCGAAAGAAGCGTTAGTCGAGCGCTTTCTCGATGAAATTGTCCAAGACTGCGGTCCGAATAATACTAACCTAGTCAAGATTCTCCTCTATCTGCTCACAGATGAAAATAATACTCGCCCATTGAAGACTCGCGTAGAACTGAAGAATGAGGTAGAGTTAACAGATGAACGATTGGATTCTATCCTCAGTATTTTGGTGCGATCGGGTTTAGTCTTTCAAGTTCCCGGTTTTCCCGATAAACGCTATCAACTCGTCCACGATTATCTCGTTCCCTTCATCCGGCAAAAACAATCCCAACAACTCATCGCCGAACTAGAAAACGAACGGGAACAAAGACGCTTAACCGAAGCCAAACTCAATCAAGCGCTGAAGAAAAACCTACGCACTGCACGCCGAGCCACTGCCACATTAACCGGCTTATTATTCGCCATCACAGGAATTGCCAGTATTGCCACTGTTACCGGAATCAACTTATATATTTCCGATTTAATTTCTAAATCATCAGCTACAAACAACAAAGGACTTGACCGATTGGTTTCAGCAATTAAGATTGGCAAGATCTTGAAAAATAATCCCGTTGTCCTACCAGGTTTACGCTTAAAAGCGAAAATCGAATTGAATAATGCGATGCTAAACTTGAATGAGATGAATCGCTTAGAAGGACACAAAGCCGGGGTAACCAAAGTTGTGTTTAATCAAGAGGGCAATCTTATTGCCTCAGCAGATAAGCGATATCAAATCAAAATTTGGGATGTTACTGGACATCATATCGCTGATTTACCCGGGCATTCTGCAAAAATAACGGCACTTAATTTTAGTGATGACAGCAAGTTGATTGCATCTGCTAGTGAAGACAATACAATTATAATTTGGGATATTGAAGATGCAAAAAGTATAACCGATCCGTTTCCGACTTTTCAACCTGTAAATAATGTTGATTTTGATGGTACTAAAATTGCAGTTCCTTCAGGTAAAGATGTTGTTCTTTATGATCTCTCTACCCGTGAGACTTTACAGACAATGCAAGGGCACGAGGCTGAGATTACCAATATTGCTTTGAGTCCAGATGGAAAAATCATGGCTAGTAGCGATTTGAATGATGTAAAGCTTTGGAGTTTAGATAGTGGAGAAGAACTAGAAAGTATATCTAACTATGGAACCATTGACATCAATTTTAATGAAGATGGAAGCCAAATTACTTTAGCCAGTAAAAACAGCAATATCAAACACTATTTACTGGACAATAAAGTGAATAAACTTAAAATGACTTTATTTAAGGAAACTGGCACTGATTCCTGGGTTCGTAATGAAATTGACGTTTTTAGTTGGAGTTCAGAATTACTAGCATTTGTTGATCGTTATGATTCTCAAACTATATCTTTAAGGTCAGTAGAAGCAGATATCTTTAGATATTTGACTGAGTGGGAGGGGCATCGCGATCGCATTAACGACCTCAGCTTTAGTCCTGATGGTAAAATTCTAGCTTCAGCCAGTGAAGATCAAACTATCAAACTTTGGCAAATAGATGAACGATATCTAGTATCGCGCAGAGATAATAGTAATGAAGTTAATGAAATTAAATTTCACAACAAAGAAGGCAAAATTATTACTACTCACCCTAAAAACAAGGTTCAATTTATGGATGAGAATGGTGAAAACAAATTATTTATGCCATTTATACCTGCAAATGATTTCCTGATCGAACTTACTCATAAAAATCAAAATATACTAACAGCAACTGCCAGGAATAAAATCAAGGTTTATAAAGCCAATAATAAACATAAGAGCATAGCAGCAGATGATCATGGTACTGCCAAAGTCAGTATAAGTCCTGATGGCGAAAGAATTGTGGCGATTGGCTATGATAATATAGTAAAATTTCTAGATACTAATGGTAAAGAACGAGTACTTCAATCAAAGAAATATCCAGAACTTGATACTCGATTTTCATGGCTTCAATCCAGATATGGACTAGGTTCAGTATTGTCTACAAGAAGGACAAAAGATTCGGTTGTCTTTAGCCCAGATAGCCAACGATTCACCTTAATTACCAAACCTGAAAAAAGTAATAAAAACACTATATATCTTTTTTCTAATGATGGAAATTTGAGGAAAAAGATAAGCAGTCATACCGACGAAATCGCCAAAATAAAATTTAGTCCAGATAGCCAAATTATTGCTGCAATTGGCAATGATAACTTTATTTATCTCTACAGTAAAGATGGTGAATATATTGGCGAAGATATTGATGCTTTGAAAGCACATGAAAATCAAATTATCGATCTCAGCTTTAGTTATGATAGTACAATGCTAGTTTCAAGTAGCCGTGGCTCAACAGGGCGTAGCAAAATCAAACTTTGGAATGTCAATAATCTATCTGAGCCAATAAAAAAATGGAATAGTTATGCTACCAAATATATTGAATTCAGTCCAGATAATAAAACAATTGTAACTTGGAATTATGATGATACGATCCAAATTTGGAATCTTCAAGGTGACGAAATTAAAACAATAGTTCATGAAGGGTCAGTAACTGATATTGATTTTAGCCGATATGGAGAAATATTGGCTTCTGCAAGTGCCGATAATTCTGTCCGTCTATGGTATAAAGATGGCACAGAAACTAAAGTTTTACGAAAGCATTCTGAGCAAGTCAGTCAAGTTGTTTTTAGTCCCACAGATCAAACTCTCGTCTCTGTGAGTATTGATGGTATGGTTAACGTGTGGGGGCGAGATGGTAACTTTATAGATACACTTCAGCATCCCAGTAAAATAGAGAATAAAGAAAATAGTTACAGGCGCGATCGCATTGAGTTTAGTGATGATGGTAAAATCATTACTTTGGTCAGTGAAATCAATGATCATGATAAATCTACTTCTACTATGAAATGGTGGAATGATAAAGGTGAAGAACTCCCCCCAATTGATAAGCAAGGATCTTGGGAATTTGACAAAGCAAGCTTCAGTCCAGAAAGTGAAACAATGGCGATAGTTCACCAAGTTCATGATTTGAATTTGTGGAGTTGGGATGGTTCTAATATGCGTACATTTTCAGGACATACAGATAAAATCAACAGTGTTAGTGTTAGCCGAGATGAGAAACGTTTGGCTTCTGCTAGTGACGATAATACGGTAAACTTATGGAGCCTAGATGGTCACTTGCTCAAACCATTACCTCATAAGGATAAAGTCAATAGTGTGAGTTTTAGTCCTGATAGTCAAATTCTCGCTTCTGGTAGTAACGATAATACGATGAAAGTTTGGACGCGAGAAGGCGAATTACTCGATCTCGATAAGGGAGTTATTGAACATGGCGATGCTGTCAACAGCGTTCAGTTCAGTCCTAAAGGAAACTTTCTAGCTTCCGCTAGTGGTAAACTCGTTAGAGTATGGAAAAGAAGGGGTACATCATTGCAGGAACTCCCATATTCTCAATCCAAACTCTTAACTCATGATGATATCGTAACCGATATCTACTTCAGTGAAGATGGTTGCTACCTTGCCTCTATGACTGTAGATAATAGTGTCAAGCTCTGGCGAGTTAGCGATGGTCACTTCATTAAACAATTGGACAATGCAAACGCAGTAACTTTTAGTCCAGATAGTAAGCTTTTAGTTACACAAAACAAGATATTAATTCTCGATAGCTTATGGGTAAAAGAACAAGTGAACCTGTCAGTACCCTATGTATGGAATAGCGTCCAATTCAACCCTGATGATGAAAAAACGATCGCCATCGGGCATCGGAATGGTTTAAGTATCTTGTATTTAGACTTGGATAAACTTTTAACAAAAGCTTGTAATTTGGGCAAGGACTATCTAAAAAAACAGAAATATCGTCACCTCTGTGATGGAGCGACTGAGGAATGAGACATAGCTGTAGGGGCGAAATATTTTTCGCCCCTACAAGAACCAACGCCGATTAATACGCATCTTGCAATTCGTAGAAATCCGGGGAAATATAATCCTTCCGCAAGGGCCAACCCACCCAATCTTCTGGCATCAATAGGCGCTTGAGATTAGGATGACCTTCATAGACAATCCCGTACATATCATAGGATTCCCGTTCTTGGAAATCGGCCGCTTTCCAAATCCAATAAACTGAAGGCACTTTCGGGTTATCGCGAGGCAGATAGACCTTTATCCGCACCTCTTCCGGGTCAACCACATCATCGTCCACTTTCAGCAAATGGTAAAAACTGACCAATGCTTGACCAGGGCCTTCATCATACGCCCCTTGACATTGGAGATAATTAAAGCCATAGGCATAAAGCGCAGAAGAAATGGGCAGGAGAACTTGGGGTTCTACCTTAATCAATTCTACCGAAGAGCGATCGCGCCCCAAAAACTCATGACCAAACCCATTATCACTCAACCAGCTCGAAACTGGACCTGCTGTTTCCTGTGCTAACTCTTGATTTTCCTCAGCCACCCTGAACTTCCTCCTGTTTCTCACCTTCTAATGCTGCGGGAATCGGCATTCCATAAGCCTCTGCCAACGCTTTCGGAGGAGCTTGTCGCGTCTCTGACTGGAGATAGGCTCCCGTCAAAATCGGCTCAACCACCTTCATTTTGTGGCTCACCTGATAATAGCGATGGGTTTGCAGGATTTTGCTCCGTTCCTGAATCGTTTCATTGGCAATCTTTTTGCGCAACTTAATAATCGCATCAATAATTGCCTCCGGTCGGGGAGGACAACCGGGAATATAAACATCCACCGGAATCAGCTTATCCACCCCGCGCACCGCAGAAGGAGAGTCCATACTAAACATGCCACCCGTAATCGTACAAGCACCCATGGCAATCACATACTTGGGTTCGGGCATTTGCTCGTACAAGCGCACCAGAGCCGGAGCATACTTCATGGTGATGGTTCCCGCTGTAATCAGCAAATCCGCTTGTCTCGGACTCGACCGGGGAACCAAACCAAATCGGTCAAAATCAAACCGGGAACCAATCAAGGCCGCAAACTCGATAAAGCAACAGGCTGTACCATACAACAGCGGCCAAAGTGAAGAGAGTTTCGCCCAGTTATACAAATCCTCTACCGTAGTCAGAATTACATTCTCCGACAGTTCGTTAGTGACTTGCGGACGTTCAATGGGATTAATCAGATTTTGTGTCATATCTGTTTTACTAGAACCTACGACCATTCCAATGCTCCTTTTCTCCAAGCGTAGACTAAGCCCACCACCAGAATGGCGATGAAAATTAAAGCTTCGATAAAGGCTAGCAGGCCTAACTTGCTAAAAGCTACTGCCCAAGGATAGAGAAACACGGTTTCTACATCAAAAATAACGAATACAAGGGCGAACATATAGTAGCGAATGTTGAATTGAATCCACGCCCCCCCCACCGGTTCAACGGCGGATTCGTAAGTGGTGCGGCATTCCGGGCCAACGCCTTTGGGACGCAGGATATAAGAAGCTCCCAGAGCCAAGACGGGAACTGAGCTGCATAGCAGCAGAAAGCCTAAAAAGTATTCGTAACCGCTAAGAACAAACACAATGGGTTATTTAATCACGAAGGAGAACAAAAATACTGTGAACATTCTGACATAGTTCCGGCCCTTTCGGTGATGGCTCTAGGAAACCCGATGCCCCTGAGTGCAGGCTGATGGCGGATAGGATGGGGTATAAGGATGGTGTATGGTGATCATATTCTAGTGGCGATCGCCAGGCGCTATCTCGATCCAACACGCAACCGTGCACCTGAGTTTAAAACATGGCTGGAGAACCGATTTCTGTTCACCTAAATATCGTCTTACAATGACCAACCCTGATGTCTTGATGCCCTCATCCTCTCCAATATGTCACCATAAGTAAGCACTCTCCCACCCTTTCCCTATGGCTCAATCGAATTTACAGAAACTCGGATCTTACCTGCGCCCCCATTGGAAATCAGCCGGTTTAGGGGTTTTTGCCCTTTTAATTGTCAATGGTTTGGGGGTTTATCTGCCTCTGCTAATTCGGGATGGAGTTAATAATCTACAAGTGACGTTTAGCACCCGGACGGTCATTGATACGGTGCTGTGGTTATTGGTGTTAGCCACTATCATGTGGGTGATTCGCATGGTTTCGCGGGTTCTGTTGTTTGGTGTTGGTCGCCAGGTAGAGTTTGACCTCAAACAGGCGATCTTCGGGCATTTCTTGCGCCTAGATTCGGGGTATTTTGCCACGCATACGGTGGGGGACTTGATTAACCGGGCGACCTCGGATGTGGAGAGTATTCGCCGTCTGCTGGGGTTTGCGGTGTTGAGTTTGGCGAATACAGTGTTTGCGTATATACTGACTCTGCCGGTGATGCTATCGATTCATTTGCGCTTAAGTCTGTTGGCGATCGCCGTTTATCCCTTAATGTTATTCGCTGTCCAGATTTTCAGCACCCGACTCCGGAAGGAACAGCAGGATGTCCAGGAAGAACTCTCCCGCGTTAGCGATCTGATCCAAGAAGATATGAGCGGCATCTCATTAATTAAGATTTATGCCCAAGAAGACAATGAACGGCAAGCTTTTCGCCAACTCAATCAGAAATTACTCGGCGCAAACCTCAAGTTAGCCAGAACTCGTAATTTTCTCTTTCCCTTAGTCGAAGCTTTAGCTTCCTTAAGTTTACTGGTGATTCTCTGGATGGGGACTCAAGAAATTGCCAGGGGTTCGATTACCATTGGGGACTTTTTAGCCTTGCTGCTTTATGTGGAGCGTCTGGTGTTTCCCACTGCCTTACTTGGTTTTACCATTAGTGCCTATCAGCGCGGAGAAGTAAGCATTAACCGCATCGAAGAAATTCTCAAGGTGCAGCCCAAAATTCAAAACTATTCCCAATCTCTAGACTTCACAACTGCTCCAAAAGGGCAACTCGTTGCTCGTCATTTGAGCTATACCTATCCTGGCACTTCTACACCGGTTCTGAATAACATTAATTTTACCATTCATCCGGGTGAAACCATTGCCATTGTCGGCCCCATTGGTTCGGGAAAATCTACCCTAGCTAAAGCACTGCCGCGCCTGTTGCCGATTGCCCAGGGTCGAGTATTTCTGGATAGTTATGACATTACCAAGCTCAGTTTAGCGGATTTGCGTGGCGCGATCGCCTTTGTTCCTCAAGATAGTTTCTTGTTCAGTACCACGATTCAAAATAATATTCGCTATGGCGATCCTCTGGCAGAACAGTTGAGGGTAGAAACTGCCGCAAGCACTGCTCAAATTCATCCGGAAATTCTCAATTTCCCCCAATATTACGACACCATTGTCGGTGAAAGAGGGATCACTCTATCCGGGGGACAACGGCAGCGCTCTGCCTTAGCTCGTGCGTTGCTGATTGATGCGCCTGTCTTAATTTTGGATGATTGTTTATCGAGTGTAGATAATCAAACAGCCACCGGAATTTTGAAGAATCTATCTACAGGCACGCACAAAAAAACCGTGTTGTTTATTTCCCATCAGCTTTCAGCAGCAGCAACAGCCGATCGCATCTTTGTCATGGAACGGGGTAGAATTGTGCAAATGGGACACCATCGGGAATTAATGCAGCAAGAGGGACTGTATCAAACTCTGTGGAATAAACAACAATTCGAGGAGTTGCTCAAATAAAATTGATCTAAGATTTAATTTAACCACAGAGCAAGTACAAGAAATTACAGGCTATAGCCGCACCTGGATTTATGAACTGGTAAAAAGATATAACCAATTGGGATTAGAAGGATTGGGAGACCGGCGAAAGGAAAACCCAGGAGGCAAACCCCTAATTGATGA
>NZ_JAQMUE010000049.1 GCF_028330985.1 Roseofilum reptotaenium CS-1145
AGACACTGACCAGGCTTTGAGCCATACAATCACTTCTATTTTCCTATGGTTTCTCGTTTTTCTCCAGTTTTTTTCCGGGTAAATATTCCCTCCACTTGGTCTCATTATCTATGCTACACTTTGTCGTGCGGAATGTGGGTTGTACCAGCGCTGCCAAACCTTATTGAAACAGCCAGAATTAATTGGAGGGTTAACCGATTTTTACGGGTGGAGTGAACTCACTGCTATATCACAACTTATTCAACGGACTTGATATGACGCAACTAAAGGAGCTAAAATTAAACTGCTACAGCAACAGGCGGTTGGCTACAAGCTGCCTGGAGGATTTTTTCTGAGTTTTCAGGGAGTGGGCCTAAAGCTACATCGCCCCACCGCATAACTATTGCACCAGCATTGCCAGCATAACCAATAGTATAGAGGAGAACTAAGTCATTTTCACGAATACGACCTGCTTTAGCAGCGAAGTACAAGTTGATGAGAGCTGTAACTGATCCAATGTTACCAACGTAAGGGTGAAGGTCAACTGTCCGAGCAAAATCTACACCGAGAGACCGAGTAGAAGCCTTAGCAATCCAAGCGGTGGGGGTATGAAAGGCAAAAAAGTCGATTTGGTTGAGTGTAACTCCGGCAGCGGCAGCAGCGGCTTGACAGCAGGGATAAAAAAGCTGGCTATGTACTGTCTGAGTTGATGCTTTTCCAGTGGGCTGGAATTCAATTTGAACTTTACCTTGTTTGTCAAGAATGAAGTGATTATCGAGAGCGCCCCAACTCTCACCAGCATTCAAAATCTTTTTGCCGATTACTCCGTCATTGGCATTCACCTCGCCGACAACAAAAGCGCTGGCAGCATCACCCGAAATAAATGCAAGAGTGTCATTAGGAGACAGAAAATCACTGAAAGCTGCGGAGGTTATCACCAAAACATTGCGACATTCTCCAGATCTGACTTGTGCATAAGCAGTCTGAAGAGCAACCATAGCAGCAGAACAGCCTGACTCTATATTCCAAGCCGGACACTTCAGCCCTAGTTCGCGAGCAAAAAAGGCTGCATCACCGGTTATAACTCCTTTGGGTAATGTGGTATTGACAATGACTAAATCTATCTCTTCAGCAGTAAGATTAGCTGCTTCGAGAGCTTGGTAAGCCGCACGATATCCTAGGGTGAGAGCGTTTTCTTCCCTATCAATTACTCGCCGCTCTACAGAACCTCGGAAAGGATCGGACAAATAGGGGAGCATCTCTTCGGTGTAGATATCAATCTGGTTGGAGGTTGATTCTTCAGGAACAAAAATTCGAGCTAAACCTAGTTTTTCTGCCTCCTCGACTAATTTGGGATAATTTTCCCGATAATAATCATTCGTACGAATTTCCCTAGGGAGACTGACTGCTAATGAATGAATTCCTACAGATTGATTGAACATAATTTTACTCTTTATGTTTGTTGACTAAGAAGTTGTTTGTGACCAAGAAACAATGGATGGGGAATGGGGTAGGCAAAGGGTGCCCCAACAAAAGACGTTAAAACGCTCTAAACCAAAGCGGGCATGACAGAACTGGGCGAGGGGGCAGGAGCTGGGCCAAGTACCACATCACCCCAACGCATCACCACGGCTCCAGCCGTAGAAACGGAACCAACGGTGTAAACCAAAACCAAATCATTTTCGCGAATATTACCTGACTGAGCAGCATGATAGAGGGTAACGGCAGGTAGCGCGAGACCGAGATTACCGTATTTGGGAAAAAGATTAAGTGTCTGTTCTGGATCAATACCCAGTGCCTTCACGCACAAGCTGGAATACCAAGCCAGAGGAGTATTGAAAGCAAAAAAGTCAATGTCTTTCAAACTCACGCCAGCCGCAGCCGCAGCCCCTTGGCAGCAAGTCCGGACTAAATCTCCAGCCGTATCACGCAGGGGACGGCTCCCAGTTTTCCCAGCTCGCAAGCAAACTCGAACATCGCCCTGTTCGGTTGGCTCGAACTCGTGGACAAAAACGCCACAAGTATCAGCCGTGTTGACCACTTTCGCACCCAAAATGCCTTGATTGGATTTCAACTCGCTGACCACAAAAGCACCACCAGCATCACCCAGGAACCAAGACAGTGTATCGCTCTCAGCGGCCAACCGAGAATTAGTTGATGATAAGGCAACTAACACGTTACGGTATTGTCCAGTTTGTACCAGAGCGCAAGCAGTTTGAAATGCCACTAAACCACTCGAGCAAGCGGACTCGATATTCCAGGCTGGACAACTCACGCCAAACTGACGCGCTAGGAAGACAGCATTCCCAGGAGCAACATAATACTCAGGTAACCATGACGCGCTAATTAACAAATCGATGTCACTAGGAGCAAGATTAGCAGCTTCCAAAGCATCGAAGGCTGCACGATACTCTAACGTTAACGGAGACTCCCCAGGACCTAAGACTCGGCGTTCAACTGCCCCCCGGAACGGATCGGATAGGTATTTGGCCATTTCTTGGTCAAACTCAGTTGGGTTGGGGGTAGATTGGGAGGCTGAAAACACCTTGGCCAAGTTTTTTTGTTCTGCTTTAGCCACCGCATCAGGGTAGTTTTCCCGATAATAGTCATTGGTGCGAACGACACGGGGAAGAGTAATGGCTAGAGATTGAATTCCAACGGGTTTCATTGTGATATACATCCTGATTTTTTGCAGCAATGAGAAAAACAAGTGACGATTCGTGCTACGTGCTGGAGAGTAGTGAGCAGAAGAAAAGCATCAAACATCACCTCTTCACAAGCCTGTACCTGTAATATCGGTTCATCAATGGGCAGAACCTTGCGATACTAAGCTCTGAATCCGAGTGCCGATGGGTGCTTGCACGCTTGGATCAATTGCGACATCGACCACAAACGGTTTATCTGATGCTAATGCCTGCTCTAAAGCACTCTTCACATCGACAGGGTTAGTAACACGGACACTTTCAGCCCCCATGGCCATAGCTATGGCCTCAAAATTAACTTGATTAATTTGGACATCGATACCTTTAAAGCCCTGAAGCGCCATGCCCTGTTCGCACATATTGTAACGACTGTCATTGAGGACAATCCAAACGGCAGGAATGTTATATTTAACTGCCGTGCTGACTTCACAACCATTCATCAGCATCGAGCCATCTCCAACAATGGCCACAGCTTTATCCTTCCGTGCCTCGGCTGCCCCCACAACTCCCGCAGTCATGTGACCCATGGAAGCAAAGCAAGTGCTGGTACGGAAACGACCAGGTTGAGAAAATTTCAAACGATTGATGGCCCAGGCAAAAGAGTTCCCTGGTTCAGCCATCACCAATGCGGTACTGTTGTTGATAATCACTTCTTGAATCTGCTCCATAAGCAGAGCGGGATTGACGAGGCCAGAAGCTTTAGAATAGTCGTAACCCACTTGAGTCTCAGACGTTTTTTTTCCAACCATTTTTTCCGTCAGACTCTTATCAGATTGTTTTTTTTGTAGTTGCTTCCGCAGTTTTTTGACAAACGGACGGATCTCAGAACTGATGCAGTAAGTTTTGGTTTCAGGATACGCAAGTCCTGTCAAAGTCTGGTCGGGATTTACATAAATTAATTTATAACTTGATTTGTCTTCTAGATTCTCGGATTTTCCTTCTAGATTCTCTTTCTGCAGCAAGTCTGAATTTGTTCCAAGCAAGTCAGGATTCCAGAACGAGGTAAATTCCCCAAGATTGCTTCCCAAAACTAGGATTTGTTTGGGAGCATTTTTATACATATAATCGAGGACTTCTGCATGTCCACCAAAGCCAGTTACCCCTAAAAATTGCTCATCTTCTTCTTCAGAGAAAATGCCCTTACCTCGTGGCGAACAGATGACTTTTGCCCCTGTTTCTTCTGCTAATTTACGGATTTGTTTTGCTGCATGTCTCGCTCCAAAACCAATCCAAATGACAAAGGGTTCTTTGGACAGACAATCAACCCAAGGTTTGACTATTTTCTTCTTAGTCGCGATAATTGGGTCGAGAGTTATGGAAAAAACGGCTGGGGAAAGCTCCTTGGTGAGTAAGGTTTGAATCCCAGTGGGAATGTTGATATTGGCAATAAATCCCCCTGGTTGCTCTAACCCTTTCGCTAACCGACGGGCAATTTCTGGTAATTCCTCAACCGCTTCTATGGTTTTCGCATAATCAAACAGGGTTCCTGAAGCCAACAGATCAGAAGGCATGGCATAAGTACTGGTTTCTTGCGCTGCCAAGCGCCCCCTATTTTTCCCATAAGTTGCACCAGAGAGAAAAATGATCTTTGCTCCTTCTCCACGAGCGGCAAACAATCCTGTGAGTGTGTTTGTCAATCCTGGCCCGGTAGTGGCAAACACGGCGACTGGGGGAGTCTTGGCATTCTTTTTACCAGAGTAGTCTTCACTGGCAAAGTAGGCTTCGCAGGCTGCGAAAGCAGCACCAGACTCATGCCGGTAGTGATGTACTGTAATTGAGCTGTTTTCTAACTTCTCCACTAGAGGAGTAATTGCTCCTCCTAAGATACCAAATGCATGGTTGACCTTAAATTGTTCAAGCATTTTGACTATAGCGTGGGCCACGGATACTGCTTTTTTCGTGTTTTGGAATTGGCTATTTAACTCTACCTGAGAAGGTTGTGCAGATTTAAATTCCCATAGTCCCTTGGTTTCATCAAAACCCATTTTTGTTGACCTCCTAATTCAAAAAGGTTGTAATGTTGAACGTTGAGTAAGCAGGTGAAGGAATGGGGAAGCTTGTAATAATGTTCCCTCAATCGAATAAATTCTGATATCAAATCCTTAAATGTTGGCTACACATGTGTACTGTAGAGACAAGTCATGGCTTATCTCTACCCTGATGGTGATCTGTAGCATAAACAAATGGGTTTGATATGACTCTACGGTTTGCAACCCGTGACGATACTCCAATAGCCAGTTGTCGGGATAACTTCTACATCCACAAACCCAACCTCAGAGAGGAGGGTTGACAACTCGCGACCTGAATATTGTTGTCCCTGCATTGTGACTAACATCGTGAAGTTATAATTGGCTACAGTTTGTGGCCCAAATTTAGAGTCGTTGTAGAGCATTTCGTGAATAATCAACCGACCTCCAGAAGGCAAGCTATCGAAGCTTTTCTGGGTTAAAAATCGTCCTTTTTCTGGTGTCCAATCGTGATAGATATCCGCATAGAAATGGCAGTCAGCAACTGGAAACTGTTCTTCCCACATATTACTGCTGTGGGTTTGAATGCGGTTTTCTAAACCATACTGGGCGATAAACTCTTTCGCTACTTCGCATACTGGCTGTAGGTCAAGCACAATCGCTTTTAAAGCAGACCATTTCAATATCGCCGTGATGGAGTGGGTTCCCGAACCACCACCAATGTCTAACAGTTGCTTGTACCCTGACAAGTCAATGGCTTTTGGCCAAGCTAAAGCGGCTGCCATGCTATGACTATGCATTGAACGAGTAAACAAGCGGGCTAGATCCATTTGTTGTTCAAAGGTCTCAAACCCTTGGAATTGGGGAGAATTGGTTAAGACAGCGCGTTTTAAACTCTCAAACGAAAACACGACCGTGTCATTGGCAATCATTGAATCCAAAACTCCACCAACATAAGTGGAACTGCTAGCTAGTAAATAATCTTCTGCTAAAGGAGTTAGCGAATAGTTACCCGCTTGTTCTTCCACTAATCCAACCGATACCAACACCGACAACATGGCAAAAGCTGGACGGGATTCAATATTGAGTGATTGACAAATTTCTGCGATAGAGCGAGGCTGTTGTGCCAACAGAGGAAAAAGTTTGAGGTCGTGGGCCAAGAGTAACACTCGTTGGGGAAGATATCCCAAGATAAGATCCCATAACGGCTGGTCATCAGTGTGGGGTTTGTGAATTTGAACACAAGTAGCTGAGGTCATCATAAATCTCCAAAAAGGTTGTAACGTTAATGGGGAGTGGTGAGTGGGCAGTGTTTGTTTTCCCGACTCCCTATTCCCTATTTTTTATTGAGAGCGAGTTCTTCTTCTCGCAACACTCGTTTGAGAATCTTGCCTGTGGGATTCTTCGGCAGACTGTCTACAAAGGAAATGGAACTGGGGACTTTATACTTGGCCATGCGATCGGCACAAAATGCTTGCAATGCCTTGGCTTTGAGCGATCGCCCGGCTTTTAAGCGCACCTTGGCTTTCACGACCTCTCCCTTGGTAGGATGGGGAGCGCCATAGACGGCTGCTTCGATCACATCCGAGTGTTGGTAAAGAACTCGTTCTACTTCTGCTGGATAAATTTTGAACCCAGACCGATTAATCATGTCTTTGAGGCGATCGACAATGTAGAAATAGCCATCTTCATCCATGTGACCTAAATCTCCAGAATGGAACCATCCATCTTTTAAGACTTTGGCTGTCTCTTCGGGATTATTGAAATACCCCAGCATTACATTCGGGCCACGAATCACTAATTCTCCAACTTCACCAGGGGGCAGTGGCTCACCTTTGGCATCGACAACCTGCATTTCCACATTCTCAATGGGCATTCCAATGGAACCCAATTTATAGTGCCAATCGTGGTTATAGCAGGAGAACGGTGAGGTTTCGGTTAACCCATAGCCTTCATGCACCCATTGGCCGTATTGCTCCTGCCACCGTTTGGTCAGTTCAGCGGGCAGTACTGCTGCTGCACTGAAGTAGTAGCGGATAGTTCTCAGGGCTAAGGGAGGCAACTGCATGTCTAGTAGCTTGGCAAATACTGTGGGTACGCCAAAGAACATGGTAATGCCTTCGTGTTGTACGGTTTCAACAAGTTTCTCTGGGTCAAAGCGACGCTGTAAGACAATGGTGGCTGCGGCATTGAGTCCTCCATTGAGGATGAAATTTTGCCCAAAACAGTGGAAGAGGGGTAAATACAGCAGCAACTTATCATGGGGCTGAATCTGGCAATTATGCTTCACTGAGTGCATATTGGAGACTACATTACCATGGGAGAGGGTTGCGCCTTTTGGGAATCCAGTGGTTCCTGAAGTATAGATAATAGCGGCTGGGTCTTGAAGCTGCATGGAGAGAGCCTTGGCATGAGGAGACATGCGAGCGAGTAAACGGGTCAAACTCACGTCTTCCTCTGCTTTGCCTTCTGCAATTAAAATGTGCTGGAGATGGGCAAGGTCATCTGCCAAAATTTGCATTCTCAAGTCTTGAGTGGTAACGATCGCTTTGGCTTCACAGTCATTGAGGATAAAGAGTACCTCGTCCTGTTTGAGCATTACATTGAGCGAAACTACCACTGCTCCAATCTTGAGACTGCCCAGATAGGCAACTACAAATTCCGGGATATTGGGCAAAAATAACGCTACGCGATCGCCTTTTTCCACACCCAAGTGCTTCAGTCCATTGGCCATACGATTGACCAACTCATCCAAATGTTGATAGGTAAATTCCTGTCCTTCAAACCGTAGGGCCACTCGCTGGGGAAAAATTTTGCGATCGCGTTCCAAATGCTCTGTAATGTTCATGACTGTTGTCTTTTCAGATAAAAATTTCGGGAATGGAGAGAATGCTTTGCGCTAGGGAGTGGAGAATTCCCTTGTTGTTGACTATTCCTGATTGCTGATTTCCCACTCCCTCTTCCACAAGGGCTGACTTCCCAAGGCGCAGCAACTTCCAATTCCTCACACTCCGAGGAATGATTAATGAATAGAGAAATTGAATCATATTGACACTTATAAGTTTGGCAAAAGGGAATAGTTTAGTGATCCATATCACAGCCGACCTACCCATATAGGTTGTTAGAATGTTAGGCAGATATTGTTTAGCAACCAAGTCGTGTTGTACTCTTTCCTGGCGAAGAAAGCAAAATACAGTATCAGCAGTAAAACAAATAATTTTACCCAACCCATTAGAGTGTGATCTAAAAAAGATAGCTACTTCCTAATCAGCTCAAGACAAGCCCATCTCTTGGGTTGCCTGTGAGATAATCCCCCCTTGTGCTAGATCTGTAGCTATACAGGCGATGTGATAATCAAGGGATTGCTCGCAGTCGTTCCAAATGTAAGGCCTTCTACTTGAAGGTGGTTTGTCTACCACCGCTCGAACAGCACTATAGAGCTTTTCAGTCGTAGGAGAAAGGCACTCCCTGGCATCGTAATGTCCAGCAACTTTATAGGTTCGTTGATCCACGCCCTGCACAGCAAACATGAGAGCCACTGCCATATACTGATGGGAAATGGAGATTGTTTGCCGGGTTAAGTTAGCAGAAGCAAACCCCTGAGAGTTAATATTCTGATTAAACTGTTCAGCATGGGTAGGAAATCGGTCTGCAATAGAATTACCAAAAAAAGTTAAGAGGGGCATTAAGGAATTGCCGGTGATTTGCAAACCTTTTAAGCCCATATTCACCTTTCGGCCGGTATTACCAACTAACGAAGGGGGAAGGCCATTATTAAACTCTGGGGCGACCAGAAGAGCAATCTGCGTATCCAGGTGTTTAGTCAAAAGTCCCAGATAGTAGCGCAGTTTATCCATCCCTACACCGACATACTGACCGAGGAAGTTTCCGCAGTGGTACGTAGTTTGATTATCAACATCAATTAAGGGATTGTCAGTAACCGAGTTCATTTCTACTTCAATTTGTCCCGCAATTTCCCTCAGTCCATCCACAATGGGGCCAAGATACTGAGGTAGACAGCGCAGAGAATAGCGGTCTTGGATTAAATTCTCTCCTTCAAAGTGCTGCTGCTCTTGCCGTTCGTCTCGCGATAATACGGAGCCTTCTAAAAGGTCGAGCATCGTAGCCGCAGCCCACTTTTGACCCGAATGGGGTTTCAAGTCATGGATAAAGGGATGAAAGGATTGATTGGTTCCAGCTAATCCTTGCACAAAGAGGGCATGAGTCCCCATTGCTAAGGCTAACAGTTGTTGAGCATCGTGAACGCACAGAGCAGCAATACCTGTCATCACCGATGTGCCATTGGTCATCGCTAACCCTTCTTTTGGATGCAAGATTAACGGTTTTAACCCCAGTTTCTTCAAGGCTTGAGGGGCAGGCATCGATTGCCCTTGAAAATCAACTGTAAACGAGTCATCAATACCAATCAATGCCCCTGTAATCCTAGCTAAGGGCACTAGATCGCCACTTGCTCCGATCGATCCGTACTCGTAGACGTGGGGGGTAACTCCTTGATTGAGAAAGGTAGCCATCCGTTTAATCAGTTTCAGTCGAATTCCGGATGCTCCTTTAAGGTGCGAGTTCATCCGTAAGAGCATTGCTGCTCGGACATCGGCTAGGGGTAATGGTTTACCCGCTCCTGACTTGAGGAACCAAATCAAGTTGTTTTGCAATTCGGCTGCTTCTTGGGAGGAGATAACGGTATCCGCCATGCCACCAAAACCGGTGGTTACTCCATAAATGGCTTTGTTCTGAGCAACTGCATCTTCTATATAGTTGTGAGCAGCCTTAACTTGTTCTAATAGTTCTTCCGTATCGGCCAACTGAACTGAAGTCCCCTGGCGAGCGACTTCAGCTACGTCTGTGATGGTAAGGTTCTCATCTCCCACCGTTACGATTTTATTTTCATGCCTCGGAATAGGCGATCGCGCATTTTGCCTAGACGGTCTTTCCTCAAACAGTTGTGAAGTCCCTTGCAGCACACGGTTTCCCTGTTGTTTTTGCCGTTTACTTGTCAAGGTCACTTGTTCTTTTTCCCGCAAGGCTTTGGTGTTTGCACCCATTAAGTCTGGGGTTTTTATCATGTACTAACGTCCTCAATCCGCCTTAATTGCTAAGTAAATCTATTCATGGGCTGATACCAGCTCATTCGTTATATATACACATAATAGATGATCCCCTACTAAAGTCAACCTCTCGTTGATAAGATATATCTATGTATATACAACATAAGTATAAGTATCGATAGTCAGAAAAGAGGATAGGGGGACGCGGAGATGGAAAGATTGCCTATTACTGCAAAATGCATACTCTCCACTTCCGAACGCGAAGTGCAGCACTATAGAAGAATTTAATAATTAAATCGTTGGGTTCTAAACCCTGTCCCAGACAGAGAAAGGGGTGGAGGAGTGCATTGACGATTTAAGGAAGGGGGGTCTGACCCCTCCCATCGGTAGAAGAAATGAGCTATTTTCTAAGTGTTCAACAACACTACGTCTTAAACAGAACACTATGATAAGAAAATTACGACGTTACTGGAATTATCTTTTAATTGCACTGGTAACCATCGGTCTCGCTTTGTCTGTTCAAAGCGCGATCGCGAGCGTTCCCGATCTCACTCCTGTCCCCTTGACCCAAACCTCCACTCCTCTGGAGCAAGGTCGTCAACTTTATCAGTTAGGTCGTTTTGCAGATGCGGCTAAACTTTGGAAGCAAGCAGCACAGGCCTATGAGAGCGCAGGAGATGATGCCTATCAAGCCTTGAGTTTAAGTTATCTCGCCTCCGCTTATCAAAAACTAGACCGTCCAGAACCAGCCCAGGAAGCCATTGAAGAGAGTATCGAGATTTTAGAGTCTGATCCTGAGCGACAAGCCTTTCTTTGGGGGCAAGTCCTCAATACGCAAGCCAATCTTTTTCTCTATTTGGGGCAAACTCAAAAGGCTTTAGACACTTGGGAGATGGCAGAAAGCTACTACCAAGAAGCTGGAGACCGTCAAGGCGTGGTGGGGAGCCAACTGAACCAAGCGCGAGTCTGGCATGGTTTGGGGTATTATGGCCGAGCCTATGATACTCTTGAAGAAATCGCGCAACAAACCAATCAGCTTGATGATTCACTGCTCAAAATTCAAACCCTCCATAGTTTGGGCAATGCCTTACATCTGAATGGATATCGGAACGATGCACGCCAAATTCTAGACCAGGCTTTGGTTCTCGCAGAACAGATCAACGCAGACAGCGAACTGAGTCCAATTTTATTAAGTTTAGGGAATATTGCCGCTGACCAGAACAATACCCCTGACGCTCTCTATTATTTCCAACAAGCGGACCGTACAGCCAAGAATGGAAAGACTCAGTTAGATGCAAAACTCAACCTCCTGCAACTGTATACAGAACTTGGAGAGCAGAACGAGACTCGAACAATTGCAACTTCTCTCCAAAAGCAAATTGATACATTGCCTGCCAGCCGCTCTAACATCTATGCAACAGTCAACTTTGCTCATACTTTAAATACCCTTGAGCGGCCAGACACGATCCTACCGCCGTCCAAAGTCGCCAAGCTTCTGGGTGCTGCGGTGCAAGATGCCCGTAGTTTGAAGGATGCTACAGCAGAAGCCTATGCTCTAGAACAATTGGGGGCACTGTATGCTCGCCAAGGACAAACCTCAGCAGGGGAAAATTTACTCAAACAGTCCCTGTCTTTGGGTCAGGCTATGCAAGCCAATGTGATTATTTCTCAAGCGGCTTGGAATTTAGGCCGGGTACTGCAACAGGAAGGCAATCAGACCGAAGCGATCGCCGCTTACCGAGAAGCCATTGATGCTCTGCAAGCGTTGCGAGGTGACTTAGTCGGGGTTGACCGGGAGATTCAGTTTTCCTTTCGCGAAAGTGTGGAACCTGTCTACCGAGAATTAGTCGGACTCCTGTTAGATAATCATCCCGGTCAAACCGAATTAGCGGAAGTCCGCAACCTCATTGAGAGCCTACAATTAGCAGAACTTGATGACTTTTTTGAAGATGCCTGTTTAGAGGCCAAACCCCAACAAATTGATGCCATTGACCCTGACGCGGCTCTCCTGTACGTGATTATGCTTCGAGATCGCCTCGTCGTACTCGTCTCTGCTGCATCCGAACCCATCCGTTACTACACTCGTTCCATTTCTCAAAAGGAGGCAACCCAAACGTTCCAAACCTTTTTGGCTACCCTACATCCGGTCTCCGATAATACGAAACGATTAGAACTCTCCCAACAGATCTATGATTGGTTGATTCGGCCCGCAGAAGAAGATAATGCATTGCAAGGTCATAACACCTTAGTGTTTGTCCTTGACGATCTCCTCCAGCGCGTGCCTGTAGCCGCCCTCCATGACGGACAACAGTATCTGATCGAAAAATATGCGATCGCCTTGTCTCCAGGTTTGCAACTGCTACCAGCCAACGAACTGCAAGAACAGGAGATTGAGGCTCTTGTTGGTGGCATTAGTGAGGCGATCGATGGATTTGCTGCTCTGCCAGAAGTAAAACAGGAAGTCCAAGAGATTTCCAATACTATCCAGGCGACTCAATTACTCAACCAAACCTTTACGCGAGACAAATTGGTACAGAAACTCAAACGAGACCATCCCAATGTGGTTCACCTAGCTACCCATGGACAATTTGGCTCGACTCAAGAGAATACCTTTTTACTGGTGTGGGATGGACAATTGAATGTGCGAGAATTATCCGAAGTACTCAAAGACCGCCGCAGGAGTAAAGATAACCTAGAGTTATTAGTCTTGAGTGCTTGCGATACGGCAGCCGGAGATGATCGCGCAGCTTTAGGTTTAGCCGGATTTGCTGTTAAATCTGGGGCCCGCTCCACCATTGCTAGTCTTTGGCCCGTCCGGGATCGAGTTGCTGCTCAACTGATGGCCCAATTCTATGAAGACTTGCGTCAACCTGGTATTGGCAAAGCTGAAGCCCTTCGCCAGGCGCAGCTTAAACTCCTAGAGAGTAAAAGCTTTCGTGAACCTTTCTTCTGGGCCTCTTTTGTCATGGTTGGGAATTGGCTCTAACGCTCCGTGTTGGTGAGTAGGAGGATAGGGAAGATGCGAAGACGGGAGGACTTCCTATTCCCTATTCCCTTAAAATCCCATAGCAGCAGCGACAGATTTTAGATCGGGTTCGATGCCTTGATGACAGGGATTTTGGCTATGGTTAATCGCTGTGTCGGGGTCTTTCAAACCATTGCCGGTGAGAACACAAACAATTTTGGCTCCTTCTGGGACTTGGTCTTTCACCTTCAATAACCCAGCTACCGAAGCGGCAGAAGCAGGTTCGCAGAAAATACCTTCTTCCGAGGCTAACAGGCGATAGGCATTGAGAATGTCTTCATCGGTAACCGCTTGAAATTGGCCACCACTGGCTTCTTGGGCTGCCACTGCTCGATCCCAACTGGCAGGGTTCCCAATACGAATTGCAGTGGCGAGGGTTTCTGGATGTTCGATGGGATGTCCAGCAAGAATGGGGGCCGCGCCAGCCGCTTGAAACCCCATCATTTTTGGCAGTTGACTACATTTCTTTTCTTGATGATATTCACAAAAACCCATCCAATAGGCAGTAATATTCCCTGCATTGCCCACAGGAATACAAAGCCAGTCCGGAGCATCCCCTAATGCATCTACGACTTCAAAGGCTGCTGTTTTTTGCCCTTGGAGGCGATAAGGGTTAACAGAATTTACCAAGGTAACCGGATACTTTTCCGAGACTTCACGTACGATCGCCAAGGCTTGGTCGAAGTTGTCTTTAATGGCAAGAACTTCTGCCCCATAGAGCAGGGCTTGGGCTAGTTTACCCAGAGCGACATAACCTTCAGGGATAATAACAAATGCCTTTAATCCGCCCCGTTTAGCATAGGCAGCAGCGGCGGCCGAGGTGTTGCCGGTACTGGCACAAATCACGGCTTTCGAGCCTTCTTCTTTTGCTTTCGAGACTGCCATCGTCATCCCCCGGTCTTTGAAGCTTCCGGTGGGGTTTAAGCCATCATATTTTACCCAGACCTGAACCTGTTTTCCGATTTGAGCAGCGATCGCCGGCACAGGAATCAGAGGTGTGTTACCTTCTAATAGGGTCACCACAGGCGTATTTTCAGTTACGGGAAGGTAGGCGCGGTAGGTTTCAATTAATCCTTTCCAAATACTGCGTGCGGACGAGTTTGGATGAGTTTGACCGATCGAGGTTGATAAAGTGGCAGTCACGTTCGCTTGGTTAATCCAAATGAAGTTTAATATATCTGTTCTATATAGTTTAATGCATGGGTTGCTTTTAGGAAAATGTGGGGGAATTTAGGGAATAGGGAATGAAGGAGCAATCCCCAGTCGCCCCATCCTCCCAACTCCCTAGTGCGAAGCGCTATATAAAGCTCCATTCCCCAAACATTGCCGTGCGTGCTTGTTGCACCTCTGAGACCTGGGTTTCCATTTCCTGCTGTTTAGCATAAATTTCTGACAATTGGCGTGTCATGGCTGAAGCTCGTTTTGCCATGGCTTCGGACATATTTAATAGAATCAAACTCGTCACGCGATCGCCGTCAACAACTTGTTGATGTAAAACATCAAAGTCAATCACGATGACCTTCACCTGGGTAAGGGTCGTAACATGAGCAGAACTCGGTTCACCACTAAAAAAGCTGATTTCCCCCAATACAGTAGGAGCTTGGAGGGTCGATAGGAGGTGTTCCCCTTTGGCAGTCTCTAGGGAAACCTGAACTTCTCCTTCGAGAAGAAAAATAATTTGCCGACAGAGAACATTTTGTTTTAAAATTCGCTTGCCTGCGGCGATCGTTCCCTGTTTGCCCACTTTGAGGAAGTCTTTAACTTGTGTTGCTTTCAGGTGATTAAAAGCTTGAAACTCTTGATACTTCATGGCACTCAGCTCTCGGTCTATCCTAACGCTGGTTTTATTATGCACTCTCTCTTAGTTCCTTTACTCAGAGAAATTGAAGATAAACAATGTTCAGATAAACCCAACTCTGGGCATCAAGTCTCAGTCCCAGTTTTTCAATGGTTAATCATTAATAATTAATAGTTAATTCCTATGACTCATTCTACAGATATTGCCACCTTTGCCCGCTGGATGGCCGCAGACTTCAGTAATCAAGAGCAAGCCTTTGAAAATCCACCCTTTTTTGCTCATATTCGGGTTTGTATGCGTCCGCTTCCCTTCAATCTGATGGGCAATATTAGTTTATATCTAGAGCAAGCTTATCATCTAGATGTCACTCAACCCTATCGTACCCGCGTCCTCAACTTTGTTCTCAAGGATAATCAAATTGAGGTCGAAAATCATAAAGTTTTGCATGAAGAAGAATTCTACGGTGCATCTCGTCATCCCGAACGTCTCCAAAACCTGACCGCAGACCGAATCGAAAAATTGCCGGGATGCACCTTCCAAGTCGGATGGACAGGCAAGAGTTTCAAAGCAAAAGTAGAACCGGGAAAAGGTTGCGTAGTTGTTCGTAATGGCAAAACTACTTATCTCGATAGTGAATTTGAAGTTAGTCCTTCTGGACTGATTAGTTTAGATCGCGGACGCGACCTAGAAACAGGTGAAAGGGTGTGGGGTTCGATTGCTGGTCCCTTCGAGTTTGTGCGCTGGGAAAACTTTGCCCACGAAGTCCAAAGTCAGTAGAGCCCTTCGTGCTGGACAATAGGCAATAGCTTGTATAGCTTAGGGTCTAAGGTTTCAAGTTGTACCTCATAGAAGAGAGAATCGCTATAGGAAAACCATTTTTCCTGTTAGCAAAGCTTGTGTGCGATCGCAATGACAACAGTTTATCAGTTTATCCGGCCCTAGTATTCAACTCGTTTAGGATTTCAATAATGCTACTTGCATCGCTGTCTCCAAAAACGCCATCTAGCCCCTGACTGTGCCAGTTGGTAAAGGGGACCTCATATAATAACCCTGGTGGCATTACGCCATTTTGGGTTAAATAATCGATAATATTCTCAATAAATCGAATCTGGTTCGCACTAAAATCATGGGTGTCTAAATACTTGCTGAATGCTTCTTTTGCTGCCTTTCTATCTAAGCCGACGATTTGCCTGACCAATCGCTTTAAACTCATCTTTTCTCCATAAACTTCCTCAAACTTATCGCGGTTTTCGATAGCATCGCTTGAGAATAACATCTTTTCGAGTTCCGTTAAATCTTCATTGGTTAAGGGTAAATTGCGCTTTAATTTGGCAACGGCTACATGATTTTCGTTGTTGCGGATGTAGGTTTCTACTTTTTTGCGATACTGTTCGCGACTGAAGGCTGGGGTGGCAGTGGGAACCTCCGCGTCGCGTAATTCTCCCAGTTCGTCAGTGAAGTCTGTATAAACGATTTCTTGGGTGGAGCGGTCAACGAATTTGAGTAGCTCTCGGAGGTCGCGGTGGAGACTTTCGATACTCTCGGGAGTCGCGTCACGCCACCATTCCTCTTGCTGCATCTCGGTAATTAATTCGAGTTTTTGCGCCACCATGGGGATGTTGGCTTTTTGCTCTAAGTTGTTGCCGAAATCTCTCACCTTATCCCTCAACAGTTCAAAGTCGCGGGTTTGGTTCAAAATCGCTAACTGCAACTTGACACAAAGGAGGTCAAACCTTTTGGTTAAGTGGTTCTCTGCGGGCAGACTGTCGGGCAAACTGGCTAAAGATTGGGAGATCGCCTCTCGGTCATCTTCTGTTAAGTGGTTCCACCGCGATCGCTGGCTAAATTCTTCTACTTTTTCCAAGTGGGGGCGCACTAAAAAGTTATCCTTGGGCATTGAGGCAACTTTTTGGTGGAGTTGGTTGAATAAACTGTCTTGGAGGGCGCTGGTAACGGACTGACTCAGTTCTAACCGCTTTTTGAACAGGTGGGCGCTGAGACTTTCGGTTATTTTGGCATTACTTGCGGCAATGTCTTGGCTAAAATAGTCGAAGTTACCGCACAAATCGAACACTAAAAACTCTTGTTTGTCAAGACCAGGGCCGAATAATTCCGGGCACAAGCGAGTGCCACGCCCGATCATCTGGTTGAACTTGATGCGGGAATAGACAGGTTTGAAAAAAACGAGGTTGACAATTTCGGGCACATCTACCCCGGTGTCTAGCATATCAACAGATACGGCGATGGTTGGCTGTTTATCGGGTTCGCTAAAGTCGTCCAGGAGGTTTTGAGCGTAGGGGTTTTTACTGTCGATGACTTGGCAAAATTCCCCTTTGTAGTGGGGATAGTTGAAGTTGAAACGTGCGGCGATAAATTCGGCGTGTTGGTGGTTGCGGGCGAAGATGATGGTTTTGCCGAGGCGATCGCCCCCTTCTGTTTTTAATCCTTTCTCCATCAACAGTTTTAAGGTTTTGTCAACCGTGTCTTGATTGAACAGCCATGTGTTGAGGGCGGTAGCGTTGACTTTATCGGGTATTTCTCCAGTGTCTTCGTCGCCGAATTTTTCTTCATATTCCTTCTGTTCCTCTGGGGAGAGGTCTGCGTACTTGATACCCGATCGCATAAATTTAAACGGTACGTCGATGCCTTTGGGGGGAACCAGATGGCCGTCTTTGATGGCATTGGCGAGTTCGTAGGCAAAGGTTGGCAGTCCTGGCTCTAGGTCGAAAACTTGATAGGTGTCTCGTTCCACTTCGTCGCGGGGGGTAGCGGTTAAGCCGAGCAGCAGGGAGTCGAAATAGGTGAAGATTTGCCGATATTTACGATAAATGGAGCGATGGGCTTCGTCAACGATTACCAGGTCGAAATATCCAGGGCCGAAACTGCGTTGCTCTCCTTCGGTTTGGTTGATACGGTTGCTGATGGTGGGATAGGTGGACAAAACGAGGTTGGCGGTTTCTGGGTCTTCGTTTTTGATGAGGTTGGCAGTAATGGGGTTGGGCAAGTGTTTTTTAAAAGCTCTCTGGGCTTGGTTGAGGAGAGCGGTGCGGTCTGCTAAAAATAGCACTCGTTTAATCCAACTGGCACGGGTGAGAACATCGACAAGGGCGATCGCCGTTCGGGTTTTGCCGGTTCCCGTTGCCATCACTAACAGGGCTTTGCGCTGGCGGCTGTCGAATCTTTGCCCGATGCGGCGGATGGCTTCTTTTTGGTAGCACCGGTTAACGATGTTGGAGTCGGGGGTTAAGCCGTCGAGGGGTTGGCTGTGGGTGCGGCGGAAAATGAGGCGATCGAGTTCGTCTTTTTTGAGAAATCCCTGGATGGGGCGCGGGGGATAGGTGCGATCGTCCCAAATCCAATGCTCGTAACCGTTGCTATAGAAGATGATGGGGCGCTGGTTATATTCGTTTTCGAGGCAGTCGGCATAGAGTTTAGCTTGATGTTGCCCTTCCTGGGGGCTTTTGCGGCTGCGTTTGGCTTCTACGATGGCCAGGGGTTTACCGTTGTCTCCCCAATAGACGTAATCGACTCTGCCCTGCCCGCTCTCGTTTGGCATTCCTTGAACTCGGTACTCCGTTGACTCCGACAGATGTATCGGCCAACCGGCTTCCTTGAGCAAAACATCGATCAGGTAGGTGCGGGTATCCGCTTCGTTGTAGTCGTGGCGATCGCTCTTTTTTCGGTTCTCTTGTTTGAGTCGGGCGAGTTCGGCTTTGGCGGCTTCGAGTTCGGCAGCGGTTTGTTGTTGCCTGCTTTCGGCGAGGCGCTGCATTTCCTGGCTCTGGGAAAGATCGCTTTCGAGTTGTTGCACTTGCTCTAGGGTGAGGTCGCTCGTGGCAGCTTCGGGGATGAGGTCTGGGTTAAAGTTGAGAGCGGGGAGGTTTCTGCCGTCGGGGGTGTAGTAGCGAGTCAGCCAGTAGAGAAAGTGATAGAGTTCCTCGGCCAGGCGGCGGGCATCTTTGGAGGTCAGAGGAGTCGTATGGTGGGCGGCGGCGTTGCCAATTTTGAGGATAATGCGGATTTTGGGAAAGAGTCCGGGGGTGAGGTTGTCTTTAAAGGTTTGCTCGTGGATTAATGCCCCCAGGTTGTCGCTGTTGGGGGGTTGGAGGTAGGGGTCGTTTTGATAGAGCCAGATAACCGCTTGTTCTAGGGTATAGCGGGCGTAGAAGCAACTGGCGCGAGGAGCGCTGTTGATGAGTTGCTCGGTTTGGCTGGCGCTTTGGTGCAGTTGGGGGTAGTGGGTTTGGAGAAAGTCGAAGTTTGAGGTCATGAGTTTATGCAAGAAGTTGATAGAGTTCTGAGTTTTTGGCTAATACATACTTAGCCGCTTGGTTAAAATCGCCCTGAGATTCGTTGAACCATTGAGCAATTTTCGATTCTAGGATTTCCTCTGGTGTGGTATTCTGTTGACTGGCTATTTGTTTGATGTATTGGTATTGTTCTTCTGAGAGTTTTAATATTATTTGGTTCATGAGTTATTTCCTTTAGTTAGAGTTCGCCTTTGAAGGCTTTTTGGAGGAGGGAGTTAAAGAGGTTGTTAGATTGGTTAGAGTAAACAAGTAAGTTTTCCTGAGTACTAGTGACGCGCCTAAGAATACTTTCAAACTCGTCTTGAAGTCGTTTGGGTGGCAGTAGAACGGAGATACGCATAACCACATCTTGGCTAATGGTTGACATTGTGACCGTGTTGGCCATACTTATAAGTCGCTTGCGAGAAGCTGGCAGCCTAAGAAAGTAGTTTAAAAATATGCTGTTAATTTTTGACGGATCAGGGCTTATTCTAATAATGTGACACTCAAACAACGCTGAGTAGTCTTCTTTGTCAAAAACGTTATTATAACCAACACCCTCAAGCTTTAGAGATGAGCGGCAAAACAAAATGTCTCCTTTTTTTAGCCCAAATTTTCTTACTTCTTCATCAGTAGGATTAAGAGTTCTGCTACTGTTGCAGTCTATTGTATAACCGCTAAACAGCTCTTTTACCCAAATCACAGGCACTTTTCCACCATACTCCTGATTTTTCTTGAAAATTCCGTTACTAGGCCTGTCTCTAATAACTTTTTTGAGATTAATAATCTCCCACCCCATCGGATTAGTCACCGGGTTGCCGAACATCTCCAGGAAAGTAGAACGCAATAACTCATCGGTAAGAGCGATCGCCTCTTGTCTCTTCCGTCTTATCTCGTCCGCTTTGTCAAGTATTGCAGCTATTCGGCGCTGTTCCTCTATTGGTGGAAAAGAAATCAAAAACTCGGTTAGTGTTTGAGGACTAACACGAGGCAAATTGACACCAGTTGCTTTAACAGTTGCTAGTTGTATGTACTGGGGCTGCCTCAAAAAATAGTATAAAAACTTTTTGTCAATAACAGAAGTAGGTAAAATTGGTAATATGTCAGTGCTACAAATACCAGAAAAGTTAGGACAAGCAATCTTTTTTAGGTACGGGCGCAGTTTTCCGTACAGCAAATGACTGTCAGAAAAAGCAAACTTACTACTAGCAAGATCGCCAGTTTGCACTCTTCTAACTTTAACAAATTGACCTTCTCCTGTAATATGCTCTAGTCCAACATATTTGGTTCCAGATTTAATTTTGCTTGCTTGGACTGACGAGCGATCTATTTTCACTATTTCCCCTAACTTTCTCGTTTTCCATCTACTACTCATCCCACCAATTCCTCCCAACAGGATAGGAGCGATCGCTCTTGACAATCCTTAATCGCCACCACATGATTCTGGTAAAAAAATTCAGTTTTAATTAAGTTCATTAGCCTTTACCTAACAACTCTTCTAATTCATCCAAATCTGCATTAATCTCATCTTCCAACTGGCGCAACTTCCCTAAAATAACCTTTGGATGTTCGTATTCCACTTCCTCATATTCCACCTCCTTATACCGATTAATCGACAAATCATAACCATTCTCCTCAATCTCCTGTTTAGGCACAAAAAACGCCTTACCCCCTCGGTCTTCATCCTGCTGATAATTTCGCTTTTTCCACCGTTGCAAAACATCCGGGATATCGTTCTCTTCTATGTCCTGCCGCTTATCATCCAACGAAAACCCATCCGCCTGCATATCGTAAAACCAAACAAAATCCGTACCTCCTGCCCCAGTTTTTGTAAAAATTAAAATAGCAGTCGAAACCCCCGCATAAGGCTTAAAAACCCCCGAAGGCATAGAAATCACCCCATCTAACTTATGCTCTTCCACCAACTTTTTTCTAATCCCTTTGTGCGCCCGCGACGCACCAAACAAAACCCCATCAGGAACGATAACCGCCGCCCTACCGCCTTTTTTTAACAACCGCAAAAATAGCGCTAAAAACAACAATTCGGTCTTAGTCGTACTAACAACCTTAGTTAAATCCTTAGCAATACTCGACTTTTCCACCGAACCCTTAAACGGCGGATTGGCTAATACCAAAGTAAACCTATCCTCAACCCCCGCGTGGTCTTCCGATAAAGCATCCCTCGCCTCAATCTTCGGGTCTTCCAGACCATGCTGCATCAAGTTCATGCTGCCAATGCGTAACATCGTGCCATCAAAATCGAACCCGTGGAACATCTGCCGATTAAAATGCTCCCGGTTCCCTGGAGCGTTCAACACGAACCCATTGCTGTCCTCCAGTTTCTCCAGATATTCGGCCACCGCTACCAAAAACCCCGCCGTCCCACAAGCCGGGTCACAAATGATATCGCGGGGCCCCGGTTCCATCAACTCCACCATCATCTTGATGATGTGGCGCGGCGTTCTAAACTGGCCATTTTGCCCCGCCGTAGTCAACTTCGAGAGCATATACTCGTACAAGTCCCCTTTTGTGTCGGCGCTGCTCGTCGGTAACTTGTCTATCTGTGCCACCACATTCGCCAAAAACGCCGCACTGGAAATTAAAAAGACGGCATCCTTCATATGTTTGGCGTAGGCACGACTGCCATCACTCCCACCCAACTCCTTAATAAAAGGAAAAGCCCCATCTCTGACGGCTTTTAACATTTCCTCCGGTGGGAGTTCCTTGAAATGCGACCAGCGACAATTCTCTTGGTTTTCCCCAAAGATGATCAGTTTAACCTCTTCTTTCAGTCGCAGCGCTCTCTTCTCGTTAGCCAGTTCCTTCTCGTCCAACTGTTTGATAAACAGCAAGTAGGATATTTGTTCGATGACCGACAGGGGGTTACTGATGCCGTTACTCCAGAACGTATCCCATAGCTTATCGACCTTTGACTTGAGTTCCCCTGTTATCATTTTTTACCCCTTTTCATGCTCAGATTCATAACAATTAAGCGATCGCCTGATACTTCTTCCCTAAAATAACGCTAGATCGTGATACCAAGTAATTTGTGCAAGCACCTCTTGCACGATGGCAAAGTCAGGGTAAGCTTTGGCAAATGCCCGCATGTATTTGGGATATCCGATAATCGGGCTTTTTGAAGAGGCGGCAAATGTTACCCCATCCAAAATAAACTCGAAAAGATACAAGCCGATAGAATTCCCGTAGCATCGGCAAGAAGCCCGGCGGCTAGAGCGTGGCGAATGCGCGTAATACCAACTGCCCCAAAATATACGGCGAGAACATAAAACGTTGTGTCCGTACTCCCCATCATGGTAGAAGCAACAAAGGCACTATAGGAATCCGGCGATCGCTCAATTATCTCGCTCATGATACCAAAAGCACCACCACCAGAAAGGGGACGCAGCAGTGCCATCGGTAAGACTTCCGCAGGCATTCCGATTAAATTAGTCAAGGGACCGAGTAAATTAGAGACGGCTTCCATCGCACCAGAAGCGCGAAACATCCCAATAGCAACCAGAATAGCAACTAAAAAGGGAATAATCCGAATGGCAATATCAAAACCCTGTTTGGCTCCTTCCGTGACGGCTTCATAAACTTTTACCCCTCGCCCGACTCCGTAAGTAATAATGAGGAGGATCAAAATCGGCATTAGCCAATGAGAAATGAAATCTTGGTTAAAGAAATCCCCTAGGGTGTCGCTGCGAATCACCCCATAGATCAGTGTCCCACTAAACCCAAGGATAAATAACCAAGCAATCATTTGAGACGCTCTACCTGTGGGATAGAGCAGGTGAGAATAATCTGCTTCTTCAACTTCTTCCACTCGATTATCGCTGCTTTCTATCTCTAATTCCTCTGGGGACGGCTCTGTGATAGACTCAACCTCCTGGAAGCTAGAATCTCTTCTACCCAACCAAGACGCAACCGAAATCCCGACAACCGTAGAACAAAGGGTGGCTAATAACGTAGGCAGGAAAATCGCTGCCGGATTAGTACTATTGGCGGCTACTCTGACTCCAATGACTCCCAAGGGAAACAACACAACGCTAGAGGTATTAATTGCCAGAAACAAGCACATGGCGTTCGTGGCAGTCCCTTTGAGGGGATTAAGCTTATTGAGTTCAACCATTGCCTTGATGCCAAAGGGAGTTGCTGCATTTCCCAATCCGAGCATATTAGCAGAAATATTGAGGATCATTGCCCCCATGGCTGGATGGGTGGGGGGTACATCCGGAAACAGCTTAACCATCAAGGGCTTCAGGAGATTCGCCAGAGTGTACATCAGTCCCCCTGCTTCGAGTACCCGTACTAAACCGAGCCAAAGTGCCATCACACCAATTAAATCAATGGCTAGATTGACTGCGGTTTTGGCGGAGTCGAAACTGGCATTCGTCACCTCTTCCATTTTGCCTGTATAACCAGCAAAGAGAATGGCGACAGCAATGAAGCCGACAAAAACAATATTTATGGCACTGGGTTTTCCTGACGGTTGATCTGCTTGAGACATTTAAAGAGGGATATCGGGTTGAGTGTTTATAACGTCGATGACTTTCTTCAGTTCCTTTCCCGCTTGAGCATTACCTGGGCGATCGCGATCCCTATAATCGCTAAAAACGCCATAAAGTAAAACACATAATTATATGTGCCAAATAGATCTCGAATGCGGCCGGTCACTAGGGTTCCAATCAAAGCACCAACACCATAGGCTGTGAACACAATACCGTAGTTTTGAGCATATTGATCGGGGTTAAAAAAGCACAATGTAATCGTTGGAGCCATGGCCAGCCAGCCCCCAAGACAGAACCAAAACAGGCAGAAGGCAATCAGATAGGTCGCCACTTGTCCCGTTTGAGCATTCGCCATTAACAGACAACCGATTAAGATCAGCACATAGGACAAAATGGCAATGTAGTGAGGCTTAAAGCGATCGCTCAACCAACCAAACAACGGACGACTTGCCCCATTGAAGAGCGCAAATAAGGCAACACTGCTTGCAGCGACAGTGGGATTAATCTTAATGATTTCCTGCCCAACTGGGCTAGAAATGCCGATCGCACTCAAACCAACGATGGTTCCAATGGCGTAACAAATCCACAGTCCATAAAACGATCGACTCTTGAGCAAGTTCCCAGAATAGGCTGAAACAACGCTTGATTGGGACGAAACGCTATTTTGCTGAGGATGCCAGCCCTTAGGAGGTAACTTCAAAGTGAAGGCAATGGCGAGAATAATGGCTGTAAAGGCGATACCGAGAATGCGTAACGTGGGTCGAACCGTATAGGTATCGATTAAGGAGTTGGCTAAGGGAGCAGTGATCAGGGGCGAAAGTCCAAATCCGACGATGGTTAACCCCAAAGCCAACCCTTTTTTATCAGGAAACCAGCGAGAGACCACAACCATCGGGACACCATAGGCAATACCAATCCCTGTTCCAGCAATTACCCCATAGGTGAAGATAAGTATTCCAATATCAGTCGCCAAGCTGGAAAGAATATAGCCTAAGCCTACAATAATCCCCCCGATCGCCGTCATGACACGCACCCCAATCCGAGTAATATAAAAACCCGCGATCGGCATCGATATGGCATAGGAAACCAAAACAAATGTGAAGGGCAATAGGCTTTGAGTTGCACTAATTCCCAACTCATTTTCTAAAGGGGTTCTAAAAATACTCCAGGAATAGACACTACCCAAGCACAGCAGGATAATCATCCCGAAAGGAATGAAAAGCCATCTGCCCCGATCTGCGGGTATTCCCAAGATATTGAGTTTTGGCTCATAATTCGTGGTTATATTCATACGCTTTGACTTCTCCAAGGATGAAGAGTTTAAATCAGGTGAGCAAGGAAAGTTCAGCAACAAACCTGCTGGTAGATTACACACTTTAGCGATCGCAAATTTTATCGGGGACAGTGTTGAATCTGCTATGAACCAAAATACTCCAAAACGCTGAACGGGACTATTAAAATATCCCAAAATTCTGGGTTCGGTCTATATTTAAGCCAAACCAGTCTCCCTGAGAAGGCTCGTTTTCAGTTAAAATAAAAGGTTAATCTAGCTCATCTTAAGGGTAGGGGATAGCTGAGATTGTCTTGTTGCTCTCCTCCACACGCTCTGATTAATGACCTGAAGATTGGAATCTCAGGAACTAAGGCACCCAGCCATTCACCGCTTAAGGTGAGGATATGGAATCTTTTTCTATGAAATCTTTTTCTAGCCATAGTTTACGCTTTCAGCTTACGGTCTTGGTTTTGTTAGCTGCGATCCCCGGTTTATTGGCGATATCGTGGTTAACCCGTTCTATGGCAACAGCATGGATGCGTCAGAGTGCTAAACAAAATAGGGAGATTCGCGCCCAGGAACTCGTCCAGCAACTGGCCACTTATAGTAGTAAAACCGAGGAAATTCTCAGTAATATTGCCCAAGTTAAAGATATGGTCAGTATGAACCAAGAGCGTCAGGAACCGATTTTAAGGTTTGTAGTGGCGACTTATGGACTGACTTGGGCACAAACCTTCGATCGCCAGGGCAAAGAGATGAGCAGTACCTGGGAAAAGACCGGAGAAAATGTGGCTAACAGGTCTGGGTTTCAACAGGCGATCGCCGGTTCAACCTCCATGGAAGCCTTCATTTCCCCAGCCTATAATCAGCCTGTTTTGTGTTCGACGGTACCCATTAGGGAGAAAACGGAGGTGATGGGAGTCCTGCGCAGTTGTATGAATTTAGTCAGCCTCAGTAGCCAACTGCGATCGCTACGATGGGGAAAAACTGGCTATGCCATGCTCTTAGATCGTCAGGGTTACATTCTTGTACATCCCGATGTTACTCTTCTCTCCCAACCCCAATTTATCTCTTGGGAAAATCATCCAGACCTTCAACCCACCCTCACCTCGTCTGGACAGCATTTTGAACGACAAGATCGCGATGGAAATGATTGGTTAGGCTACTCCTTACCCCTGGATAATGGACTGATTCTCCTGCTACAAGAACAAACCCGTGAACTGCGCCAACCCGAAGAGCAATTTTGGCAAATTTCTGTCTATTTAACCCTAGGAACGCTATTGGTCATTGGTGCAGCCGTGTGGTTCATTGCCACCAGCTTCACTCGTCCCATCACCGATTTAATTGTCGTTTCAACAACCCTTTGTACAGGAGAACTAAAGCAGAGAATTCAGGTCAATCGAGAGGATGAAATTGGGATTTTAGTTGATAGCTTTAATCGCATGGCAGACCAGCTTCAAAAGAGTTTTCGTCAACTCGCTCAAGCCAACCAAACTCTAGAAGACAAAGTAACTCGGCGGACAAGGGAATTAGAAACGGCTAATAAAGCCTTATATGCCGCCAATACCACTTTAACCTTTGAATTAGAAAAAGGTCGGCAAATTCAACGCAATTTTTTACCCAAACGAGATGAAGCCAAACCCTTAGTCATTCTTAATCCTCCCCAGTGGGAAGTTTTAGCTTGGTTTAAGCCCGCCCGTCAAGTAGCTGGCGATTTTTATGATGCTTTTGAATTAGAAGAGGACTACATCGGCTTAGTCATTGCTGATATTTGCGATAAAGGAGTCGGGGCTGCCCTATTTATGCCCTTAATTCAAAGTTTAATCCGAATTTTTTCCGGACAAACCAGCTTAGATGGTTTGGTCTTAACTGGAAAATTCACGGTGGATGATATGATCCCTTCCACTGAACACCACAACCTTTATACTGCCGATCACATCAATGCCCTAAAAGCAGTCGAGTTAACGAACCACTATTTAGCCAAAAACCATGGAAACTTAGGCATGTTTGCCACATTGTTTTTTGGTATATTAGACCGAAAAACTGGTAACTTAGTCTATATCAATGCTGGACACTTACCCCTATTTATTCTCAAGTCAAGAGGTGGAATAAAAGAATCTCTACCCCCTACAGGACCAGCCGTAGGAATTCAGATGGGAGCAGAGTATAAAAGTCATCAGGTTACCTTAGATCCAGGGGATCTTTTATTAGGATACACTGACGGCATCACCGATGCGCGATCGCCTCAAGGTGAGTCCTTTTCCCTAGAAAGCTTACTCTCAATATTGGAACAACCCGCAACATCTGCTACTGTCTTGCTAGAGCGGATTATCCATCGGATCAACGCCCATCGCAATCAAACGGATCAATTTGACGATATGACCCTATTAGTGGTGAGGCGATCCTTTCTCTCTGCTCCCTCGGAAAATCAGGAACCCTCAGTTGCTTCTGTTTCTCCCCATTAATCCTTAAACGGCGACCAACACCCCCATGGACATTAACATTCACAGTGAAGATTTAGTAACGATTATAGAAGTCAAAGGCAGCATTGACGGACAAACTGCCTCTACTTTGCAAGAGCAAATTCTACCCGCGATCGAATCAGCCCCCAGAATTTTGCTCAACATGACAGAAGTTTCTTTTATGTCCAGTGCGGGACTGAGAACCTTATTGGTCTTACATCGCAAAGCCGCCGAAAAAAACATAGATGAGCAAAAAATACCAATTATATTAGTTGGATTATCAGAAGAAATTCGGGACACTATGTCCATTACTGGATTCCTCGACTTTTTCACCCTTTGTGAAACCATAGATGAAGCTCGTCGCCTGTCTTAAATCACGATCTTTTACCAATCTTCTCTGGGGTAACTTATAACAATGGAACGTATTGATATTCATCCCACGCGCACCTATAAAACCTTTAAATTGCGCCGAGGAAAACCCTTTCCTTTTGGGGCAACCTTAAAGCCAGGAGGAGTAAATTTTTCCATTTTTTCCAGTCATGCGACTTCCTGTACTCTCGTCCTCTTTACGAAAGGCGATCCAGAACCCTTAGTAGAAATTCCCTTTCCTGAAGAATTTCGGATTGGCAATGTTTACTGCATGATGGTTTTTGACTTGGACTATGAAAATATTGAATATGGCTATCGTATGGATGGTCCCCATGAGACCACCGAAGGTCATTGGTTTGATCCGAGCAAAATTTTGATGGACCCCTACGCTAAAGTGATTGGCGGCCGAGATGTTTGGGGTGAGATGCCCAATTTTAAGGATATCTATCAACATCGGGCGCGAATTGTGATTGATGATTTTGATTGGGAAAATGACCGGCCTTTAGAGTTACCGCCAGAAGATTTGGTGATTTATGAAATGCATCTGCGCAGTTTTACCCAGCATCGTTCATCGGGAGTGAAAGAGAAATATCGGGGAACGTTTGCGGGAATGCGGGAAAAGATTGAGTATTTCAAAGCGTTGGGCGTTAATGCAGTGGAGTTAATGCCAATTTTTGAGTTTGATGAGTTTGAAAATCATCGATTTAATCCACACACAGGGGAGCGACTCTATAACTATTGGGGATATAGTACGGTCGGTTTTTTTGCGCCGAAAGCGGGTTATGCAGCAACCGGAAAGTTGGGAATGCAGGTTGATGAGTTAAAGGCATTGGTGAAAGAGCTGCATAAAAATGGGATTGAAGTGATTTTAGATGTGGTGTTTAACCATACGGCAGAAGGGAATGAGTTGGGTCAAATGATTTCCTTCCGAGGGATTGATAATAAGGTTTATTATATGTTGACCCCAGAGGGGTATTATTTTAATTTTAGTGGCTGCGGTAATACACTCAATTGTAATCATCCCATTGTGCGCAATATTGTGTTAGATTGTTTGCGCTATTGGGCATCGGAATATCATATTGATGGCTTTCGGTTTGATTTGGCTTCGATTTTAGGGCGCGATCGCGATGGCACTCCCTTAACTAACCCTCCGTTATTAGAAGTCTTGGCGTTCGATCCGATTTTGGCCAAATGTAAGTTGATTGCGGAAGCTTGGGATGCAGGAGGATTATATCAAGTGGGGTCATTTCCCTCCTTTGGCCGTTGGGCAGAATGGAATGGTAAATATCGAGATATGTTGCGCCAATTTGTCAAGGGAGATGCAGAGGTTTGGGAGATGTCCCATCGTTTAATGGGGTCTCCCGATCTGTATGCTGAAACGAACCGTCCCCCCACAACCTCGATTAATTTTATTACGGCCCATGATGGGTTTACGTTGATTGATTTATTCTCCTATGAAGAGAAACATAATGAGGCCAATGGGGAAGGAAACCGAGATGGGGCGAATGATAATTTTAGTTGGAACTGCGGTGAGGAAGGGTTGACCGACGATCCGGAAATCAATGAACTTAGACGACGACTGGTGAAAAACGCGATCGCCCTGTTAATGGTGAGTCAAGGTGTACCCATGATCTTAATGGGAGATGAGATGGGACGCACGAAGCAGGGGAATAATAATACCTATTGCCATGATAATGAGCTGAATTGGCTAGACTGGTCTTTATTGGAGACGAATCAAGATATTTTTGAATTCTTCCAGCACTGTATCGCTTTCCGTCATGCTCATCCGGTACTGCGACGCAGCACCCATTTCCACCATCAAGATATCGTCGGCAGTGGATACGCTGATATTAGTTGGCATGGAACCCAAGCGTGGAATGTGGACTGGGCTGATTATTCTCGGACTCTCGCCTTTTTGCTCTGCGGCAAACATACCCAAGATGGGCAAGGGGAAGATGACTATATATATGTGGGGATGAATATGCACTGGGAACCTCTGACGTTTGAAGTTCCCCAATTGCCGGATGAGAAACAGTGGCATTTATTTGCCGATACAGGATTAACTTCAGTTCAGAAAAGCTGGAAACCGGGTACAGAAATGGTTTTAGAAAACCAATTTGAACAGGAATTGTGCGATCGCTCTGTCTTAATCCTCGTAGGACGATAAATATTCCTCTATTCTTTAGGGATTAACCGCCGTTGATTCCCTATATTTGGGGTCTGTACCTCCCCACAATATAAAGATATTATGTAGTTAATTGCTCAAGGCTGTAAACTGTGATAAGCATCTTTTTCTTCTAGAATCAATAGGTAAGTTTCCATCAAAAAATACTAAATTTAATAAATTTTTAAGATCTCGATCATAGAACTTAATACAGGATTTATGCTCCATGAAACAGTCCAAAACCTTGATGAATAAAGGGTTTCAAACAGTCAGGGATCAAGGGAAATGGACGATTTACGAATTTCAAGGCTAAGTAACACCTCTAAAAAATTGACTATAATATAAATACTCTATTGAGTCGCTTAAGGCAAGATCTTTAATTCAAGGAAACCGGAAGATGGCTCAACCCTTTAGTAATCAACTTTGTAAACTTATTTTTCAAAAACCATGAAAACCTCCTTAAATACATCAGAGAATCAACATTCATCCATCCATATCCATGCCTCAGAGTTTAATATTCCTCTCATTCAACCTATACCCTGCCCGAACTGCGGTTCATCGGCTGAACGCAAGCACTTAGTTAAGTTAGAGCAAACTCAAATTGAATGCCCGTCCTGTGATTATTTCCTACTCACTTGTAGCCGTACTGGACGAGTGAAAGAAGCTTATGCTCCAGGCATTTATTGGGGTAATGGACGCTAATTACAGCGCTTTGCGCTGGTAAGAAAAGGAATAGAAAAAAGGCAGTAGGGGCGAAATTTCTTTCGCCCCTACTTGTGGTACTCAGGGTTTGGGGATTTGAGAAGGTACGAATGATGAGTCACTTTTTCTGCTCAAGTGACCGCAACGGGGTTAAGATCGAGTCAGTTAGGGCTTGTGATAAACTCAAAGTATCCTTTAAGACTCAAAAGAAACAAATCATGAAATTTATCAACCCCAAGATAGATTATGCCTTCAAAAAAATATTTGGCTCAGAACAAAGCCAACAAATATTAATCAGCTTTCTGAATGCCATCGTTTATGATGGAGAAAAAATCATACAATCCTTAACGATCAAAAACCCCTATAATCCGGGACAAGTTCTCAACTTAAAAGACACCTACTTAGATGTAAAAGCCGTTCTCAATGATGGTTCGATCGTAGTCATAGAAATGCAAGTCGCCTCAATGGCAGCATTTGACAAACGAGTCGCTTACAACCTA
>NZ_JAQMUE010000050.1 GCF_028330985.1 Roseofilum reptotaenium CS-1145
ACTATCATTAGAAACCATAATCAAATCCTTAATCATTGCACTCGCCGCAATTAAAACATCTTCAGTTTGTATCGGTAAACCCCTTAATCTCAGATTAGAATGAATTTCAGCCGCTTTTTCCAATATGACTAAATCATCTAAGAAAATAATTGGATATGTTTGACAAATTAGATTAAATCTTTCTCTTTGTTTAGGGGCATCAACCGCTAAAAAACCCCGTCTAACTTCAAAATAAGTAATACAACTTATAAATATACTTTTTCTTCGCGATTTAAGATTATTGATTTTTTCTAAAATTTGACGATTTTGTTTCACCATTAAAGACACAATATTAGTATCTAACAAGTAATTCATCTTCTATTTCCGTTTAACTGCATCTTCAAAAATAGCCATTTGTTCAGGGGGGAAATCTTCACCAATTTTAGCGAATAGTTCTGTAGCCATAATAAAACTACAATGTTCTTTTAACTCTCCATCTGACATGGTATTAAATTCTTCAAAAGGTAAATTCTCTTGGAACAGTCTTACTAAATCTTGTACGGTTTTTACATAATCGAGATCTTCCTTGAATAAAGGACTTTCTTCCATAATCACAGATACAACGTCTTCAACTCTTTTAAGCATTGATTCTTGTCTAATATCAGTGGATAACATGACACTTACCTCCTCGTAGTTTAGATGAAGATAATCTCATCATAACCTAAAATAGTGTTTCATATGCCTGAAACCTCAAGGGGTGACAAGGCAGGTCAAAGGTCGCTATAGCGACCTTTTTCGGTGGTATTTTGCTGAAAACATCAACTCAATGGTCGCGATCGCATAACCATAGCATCACATTAGAGGGTTACTTGCCCAAAAAATCGCTGAGATTTTTTGGGCATATTAAAGGCTCAAAGCCAAGCGTAGCCTTAGATTAAAGCCTGTTGTCACCCCCTGAGGCCTGAAACTCGGAAGTTTACGGAGGCAAGCGATCGCCTAAACCGTTACACTCACTGGGATAGGGATAATGGGGAGGGGGGTGTGGGGGCGATCGCCTTTGCTATAATACCAGTATCCTCAACTCACACATAGGAGGGAGATGCCAGCCAAAGACACTTACCATGATGCCGTAAAAAACGCTTTAGTCAAGGATGGCTGGACAATCACTGCCGATCCTTATCCCATCAAATATGAAGAAGTTAAATTAGTCGCCGATCTCGCTAGTGAAAAAACCATTGCTGCAACTAGACAAGAACGACAAATTGTGATTGAAATCAAAAGTTTTCTCAGTCGTTCTCCTATGCGGGAATTTGAGACAGCATTAGGTCAATACTTGATTTACAAAACTTTTCTTTCTATAAGCCAACCTAACTGTGAAATTTACCTAGCCATTGGCAAGGATATCTATGAAAAGTTTTTCGAGCAAGTAGCAATTAAACTTATTCTTCAAACCTATCAAGTGTCATTGTTAGTTGTCGATCTGAATCAAGAGGAAATTATCCAATGGACAAACTAATCCACTATCAGACTCTGATCAAAAATATTTTAACCGAGTATGATCGCATTTCCGCACAAGTCCCCGATCTAGATATCGATGAAGTCTTAATGTTTGACGATGAAAGAAATCAATATCTCTGGTTTAATATTGGTTGGAAAGATGGCAGAAGAATTAAAGCTGTTTCTGTCTATGTAAGAGTCAAAAATGAGAAAATATACATAGAAGAAGATTGGACAGAGGAAGGAATTGCGACTGAGCTACTGAGGGAAGGTGTACCGAAAGAGGACATTGTACTGGCGTTTCATTCCCCTGAAACTCGGAAGTTTACGGAGTTCGCGATCGCCTAAACCCTGGTGCTTACTGGGATGGAGAGAATCGGGAGGGGGGGTGGGGGCGATGCTATAATACCAGTATCCTCAACTCACACATAGGAGGGAAATGCCAGCTAAAGACACTTACCATGATGCAGTCAAAAACGCTTTAATTAAGGATGGTTGGGCAATTCTAGCCGATCCTTACAAGATTAAATATAAAGATGCTGAATTGTTTGCGGATCTTTCAGCAGAAAAAACTATTCTAGCAGAACAGCGCGATCGTAAAATTGTCGTCGAAATTAAAAGCTTTCTTAGTCCTTCATTAATGCGCGACTTTGAGATTGCTCTGGGACAATATATTCTTTATCGGAATTTTATTGGTTTAACCGAACCAGAATATGAGATTTATCTTGCGATCAAAGATATCAGGCTTGCCATAGTTTTCTTGATGACTGGACAAAATATGTTCAGCGTGGTCGGGATGATAGACTATATTTAAGCTAAACCCTGGCATAATTGGCAGACGAACTAAATCTCCATAGTTCTGCCACATCTCCTCCAAAAATTCAATCGGTTTCTGTTGCAGTTGAGACATTTGCAACAGTAAATAGCCTTTTGGCCCGGGTGGAAAATTAGATTTGTGTTCTAGAGAAACCATTTTTTAGTGATGGAGATTAACTCTCTTAATGATACGCTCGTATGCTAAGGTTAATATCTCAGCTCTCTCTAGAAGCATAACACCATGTCCTGAATGAGTTTAAGGATGTGACTTTAAGGTTCCGTTTCCTAGAGTGACAAAAGACGGATCATCAGAAAATCATCGTCGCTTTTCTCAGAGATTCAATTTCTTTGCCGTGGTGGAGATCAATCCTACAGTTGAATGGGTTAACCCTAGGCTGAACCCACTCTTGTAGGTTGATCGAATGTTAAGAGGCTTCTGATTTAGTTGAAGGCAACTCCAGACAATAACCCGCACCGTAAACCGTTTTGATATAGCGCGGATGACGGGGATCGGGTTCTAATTTGGTTCTCAGATGGCGAACGTGAACCCGAATGGTTTCAATATCATCATCGGGATCGTATCCCCAAACCTCCTTGAGAATTTCACTCGGAGAAACGGTTTGCCCATGGCGCTGGAGAAGACAGTGAAGTAACTCAAACTCTAAATGAGTGAGTTTAACAGTCGTATCAAACCAAATGACCTCAAAGCGCTCTGGAATCAAAGTGAGAGGACCATAATTGAGAATTTCACTGTGTTTAGCCGCTTGGGGAATGCGATCGGTGCGTCGCAACAGGGCCCGCACCCGTGCTAACATCTCCTCAATTTCAAAGGGTTTGGTGAGATAATCATCTGCACCGGCATTAAAACCTTCTACCTTGTCTTGGGTTTGGCTGAGGGCTGTTAACATCAAGATGGGGATATCGGCAGTGCGATCGTCTCGACGCAGACGTTGACAGACGGTAAATCCATCAACTTTAGGCAGCATTAAGTCCAGCACAATCATGTCTGGAAGCAATTGAATCGCCAGGGCTTGGCCTTTAATGCCATCAGGTGCTTGACTGACATCATAGCCAGCCATTTCCAGGTTGACAGCAACTAATTCTGAGATTGCGGGATCGTCATCAATGACTAATATCCGGGGCATTGCTAAAGTAGGTTTCTAAAGTGGGCGGTTGGCTCTCTCCACGCTCGAGCTAGGAGAGATAGGAAAGGAGTTTGCGATCGTAGAAATCTTAACTTAACTTGTTCTGATTTTAAGCTGCACTCAGAAATAAGTAGCTATCCTAAGATTTCCTTACAGATTATACGCAATTGTGGTCATGGGTATAGTGCGGGTAGAAGCAGAATGGGGTATGGGAAGCGATCGCTCCCTAAAATCCCCAGTTAGCACAGACGTTAATGACGTTGGCAGCCAGATTGAAGTATGATTTACGGCAAGTCAGGTTCCTTGAAAATGAGTCCACGCCAACCACAATGAAAAACAATATCTTTGATGCTCCACCAGGGTTTACGCCAACAGGACAGAGGGTCGATCCGATGGATAATATTTTTCAGCAAGCTCGCCAGGGTAGCGTTGCCGCTATTATTCAGGTATTGAATGAAAAACTGGCTAACTCAGGGATTCGTACTAGGGCAGTTTTAGACCGGGGGATTCTACAACTGTTATGTGAGGGAGAAACAGAGGGTCAATTGGAACAAACCCCAGTGGTGGAGAAGGTCACCATGATTTTAGAGGAAATTGCCCCTCGCCATATTCGGCGCGTGAATATTAATAGTCGCCTGGTGCGCGAGCAACAACTGTTGTGGTTAGAAGAAATTCAGCAAGACCCAGAGGGTCAACTACTTTGGTCAGAACTCATTGTACTCAGAAAACCTGGATTATTAACACAATGGTCTTATAACCGTCAGGCTCAGTCCTCTCGAAAGCGGAAGACTCCCCTACCCAATTATACTCCCTCCCAGTTAACACGGGAACAGCGCCAATTCCGTCGAGGCATTATCGGTGGCGCTATATTCAGTGGTGTCCTCGTTTTGGCTGGATTAGGAGTTCTGTCTTGGTGGGGAACACCCAAGGATTCTGATTCTGATACCCCACCAGTGGTAGGAACTAACCCCTCAACTCCATCTACTGCTACTCCTCCTACTACTGACCCTTTTCCGGAGGCGGTACGTCTAGCTCAAGCTGCGGCGAATGAGGGACTGACGGCACAAACAGAGCAGGAATGGCTAGCCTTAGCCGAAAAATGGCAGCAAGCGAGTGATTTAATGGGTGAAGTATCGGCTTCTGATGACCGGTATCAGATTGCCCAGGACCGAACTATTCGCTATCAAGAGAATAGCCAAGCCGCTCAACGAGAAGCAGATAAATTGCGTTAATGGGTAATGGGTACTGGGCGCTCTTACCATTATCTCTATGATAGTGTGCTGAACAATTGGTTCTAAGCCCCTAGTTTCCCAGCAAATTTGTAGGGTAGGGAATATCCACCCTCCTGGACTGACAAACTTAATTTGGGGGGTAAGCGATATTCTACAAATCACAACTGATTTAGATTATGGCGATCGCGTTGCCCTCTATTTTAAGCTTGTCGGTCCACTACTGAACGAATTGCTAAGTCAGCTCAAATCCTTACTCAAATTCGGATTTTTGGCTTTGTTCAGGAGTCAAAGAGTTAAAGGGACCAGAATTAAATTGATCGCTTTGAGCCACTCGCCAATACGCTAGGGGAAATGTCGCGAGGAATAGACCTAAAACCCCCACACAAATGAAGACATATTTATGTAGCTTTTGGCGTTGCTCAACTCTGGATGGTACAGGTTTGTTCTCTAATGATTCTAACATGAGTATTGACCTCAAAATAATGGACAGACCGTTTACTTAGGCATCAAGGGCAAGTAAGGGAACAGGGGATGCCAGTTCATAACGGTGGCAGCTACTAAAAAAGTAAAGAGATAAAAGAAAATGGTGGAAAATTTAATTTCTCGGTGTTTCCAGAATTGGTGGAGCATCAACCAACTGACGATCCAACCGATTAGCATGACGGTTTCTTTACCGGAATAACTACCAATTTCGCCATAAATTGGATCGGGATTTTTACTACCAGGAATCCAATACCCTAATTTCCAAACGATAGTATTCCACTCTGGGAATAGGCTACATAAATGTTGGTTGACCATGAGGAGAAAACAACTGAATGCAGCACTGACGAGAGCGGCAGCGGCTGGCCCGGATACGGTAGGAGCTAACTTAGCTCCTGTGGCTAAACCTCCAGGAAATCGCTTGATTTGGTTCCAATATTTGACATAGATGGGTGAGGTATGCATAATCTATTTTTCCTTTGGATACACAATAAAAGAATCGTAAGTGAGTGCCTAGAGAGAATGCATTCTGGCAACATTCAATCCACTGACTAATCCGCCAATTCCAAAAAACATCATTGCCATTAGTGCTAAACAGGTTCCGGTGAGGACTGGACGATTTTGTTTGTCTAAAATTGAGTCACCATATTTCCATAACACCCAGGTACAAGCGACTCCTAATGGCAGGGTGAAGAGTACGGTAAATTCGTGATACTCCATAAAGAGGTAATGAACTAAAGGAGTGTTTTCCCGTAACCAAGCTCTGGCACCATTTTCAGGGGCACGATAGCGCATATATACCCAGTTTCCAGAGGCGATCGCCAGAAAGGATAACACAGTTGACCAAAAGGTTAAGGTTCGCATTTGGGGTAGAATTTTAGAAACTCCCCGCATTAAGGGAAAGGCTAAATGTCCAGCATAGGAAATAACGACAGTGGCAAATAGAGCGGCAAATCCATGAATGGCTCCCATATAACGCTGCCAGGGACTGGGACTTAAGAGATTGACTAATGGTAGAAAAAGAAATAATCCTGCGGATAAAAAACTCAATCCATACACACAAGTTGTGGCAATATCCATGGATCGAGGAAAGGATGACTGACTCGATTCTGAAGGCTGTAATACCATATAAGCGTTTCCTCCCATACAATTTCAGCTTTATTCTCAGACTAACGATGAAAAGTAAAGAAGTAGGGAAGAAACCTAGCTTATATTTATCGACAATTTATAGTTATTTTAACTTAGTTTATCCTACTGATTCGTTTTATTCTGGACACCTTGATTCATTTAAATATATAGCGCTTCGCGCTAGGCAATAGGCTCTCTAGCAATAGCTTGTATGGCTTAGGTTCTAAGGCTTCAAGCTATACGTCATAGAAGAGGGAAACGCTATAGACTTTACTTTTTCTTTAGAAATAGGTTCTAATTGCCTATTGTTCTACGTTCTTCCATATCCCCATACCCTACCCTAATCGCCAAGCGATTAGTTTCTCCGATTTGCCTTTAGCGGTAATGGGTTCACAAGGTTTAACTGGTAAGTCTTGGGTGATGGAGCGATAGACGGCATCAGAAAGGGTGATTTCTCCGGCTGGGGTGGCGCTTTCTAAGCGTTTTGCTGTGTTAACTACATCTCCAATTACAGTATAGGTGCGTACATCTTGACTGCCAAATAAACCTTCAGTCACTTGTCCACAATGAACGGCACAGCCTGCACCAATATGATGGGCATTAAGGACATTTAAGGCAGCTTTTTGCATGGCTTTTGCTGCGGCAATGCCTTGTTCTGGAGTGGCATAAATAGCCATGACTTCATCGGCTGTAAAGGTAATTCTCAGGGGTTGATAGGCAGAGGCAGCCGGTTCAACCTGAGTATAATATTGATTGAGAACTGAGGCGACTAAATCCGGTGAGGTGGTTTCGCACCAATGGGTAAAGCCGCGAATATCCATAAAGACAATGGTGCGATCGCACTTTTGAAAGGCTAAAGCTTCTGGGTTACTCAGGGCAGTTTCCACCACATGAGTGCCCATGCCCCATTCTGCCATATTCCCTAATAGTTTAGCCGTCTCTTGTAGTTCTTCTCGTTGTTTGGTAATTTGCAAAGATTGCAAACCTAAGAGCGTTCCCACTAAGAGCATACTGACGACTAAGAAAATATGGGAGCTTTCTTCCCAAAACTTAGAGGTTAACTCGAAATAGAGCGGTAGTTCATAGGACTGCACTTCTACGGCAACATAGAAAGCAACAATCATGCCACTGCGGACGAAACTTTCTAAGGGAATAATCCAGTTTTTTCTGTTTTTATTCCCCTTAAATCTGTAGTGTTGCAAGGTCGCAATCATTAAAGAAAACAACCAAAAAATGATATGAATATAATCTTGAAAAAACTCTAAGCCATCGGTAAGTAAATCAATTGTTGTGTAAATAGAAACACCTAGTATATTGCCCCAAAATCGATGGGAACTGGGTCGAGACAAGTACCAGGTTTGCACTAACATGGCTGCAATTAAGATATATTCGGTCGGGTCTTGGATAAATTCCAACCAGCCATCCAAAATGATATCCGTTAATATTTTAACAATTAGAAAATGGCCGCTATTTCCTAAGAGTTCACTGATGAATCGAGTCCATTGGCTATCATTCAACTTTTGCTTTAAGATACTCTGAGATGGAGGATGAATTGATGGTCTCGCTCTGACTCTCCTCTCTCGATTCATGGAAATGCCCTCTATAAGTTACCCATGTTTGGTATTTATGTGCTGATCTTAGCTTATACTATTTCTGTATGATGATGCCTTAAACAAGGGTCTAAGAGTAACTGGCCTCCCGAAAGTCGATTAGGGGCAACCTGAACAAGAAATAGTATTAACAAGAAGGGACGATAGGGGAGAACGGAATAAGTTTTAACCAGGAAATAAAATGAGTCCATTTGAGCTATGCTTGGGGGCAAGGTTGGTGGAAAATTTGGGTCAAGTGTAGGGATGAAACGTAAAAAACTCGGAAAGAGTCATATCCAGTCCAGTTAATTGGCTATGATGCAATGCTTTACGTTCGGGAATAGGTAACAGGCAACAAGTAATGTTCTACCAGAACAATGTAGGAGTGAAAATGCACTGTACATAGTTAAACGGATTACTCGGACTTGATATCAGAAATGAGTGGGCAGAAGAACTTGAAAAGAAGTGCCTACACCTAATTGGCTGGTGACTAAGATTTTTGCCTGATGCTGCTGGGCAATGCTTTTGGCGATCGCCAAGCCTAAGCCGGAACCTCCAGTGCGATGGGTGCGAGCTTTGTCTGCTCTCCACAGGCGATCGAAGATTAATGGCAGGTGTTCGGGGGCAATACCCATACCAGTATCTTGGATGGAAACAGCGATCGCGTTCTCTTGTTGCTTGAGGGAAACGGTGACGGTGCCGCCTGCGGGAGTATAGTTTAAGGCGTTTTCGAGCAGATTGGCAAATAAGCGCTGTAATAAAAAGGCATCTCCTTGCACGGTGGCAGAGGTGATTAATTGCGATCGCAGGGTAATGTCTTTCGCTTCTGCTTGGGGTAACCATAACTCTACCAAGTCTTCTAATAGCTCTTCGAGGGGAAGCACTACCCATTCACTCGGATGAGTGCTTCGATCACTGCGGGCTAACATGAGTAGATCTTCGACTAACCGTGTCATTTGCTTGAGAGCGCTGGCGATCGCATCCATTTTTTTGACATCGGTGGGATGGACACGCTCTGGATGGGAGAGCATAACATCAACGGAGGTTTTGATGGCAGTCAGAGGCGATCGTAACTCATGGGAAGCATCGGCGGTAAACTGTTTCAGTTGGTTAAAGCTGGCTTCAATAGGTTTGAGGGCGCGATCCGTTAACCAGATGCCTCCGACTGTGGTTAAACTGGCGGCGATCGCTCCCCCTAACATCATCCCCCAACGCAACTTTACCAGCACTTCCTCTACCGCTTCTGTAGATTGACTGACGCGCACATAGCCTTCAATTTTGCGATCGTCCTGATTTTGCTGATGGGCAACCCACGTCAGAGTACGAATTTCCCCCGCAACCGTATGTCCAGAAGCTTCATTAGAAGTACGGAGCATCAGGGGAAAAGGAGGAATAATACGGCCTTGTTTGGCTAACAGTTGCCCGGTTTGATCAAACCATTCAATCCCTTGATCCGGTTGGCGGAAATTTTGCCCAGGAATATCTAAATCTCCATCATTATCTAAGAGAGGGGCACTAGCATCACTCTTCCCATATCGTTCTTTAACAGCATTTAAACCATGCATTCCAGCATCAGCTAACGTCAACAACTGTCGATCTAATTGGGTGTATAAACTGGTCGCAAAAAACTGATAAACGGCTAGGGTTGAACTCCCCAAAATTGCCATCATCACCCCTAAATAGGACAGCAATAACCGCCAGCGCAAACGGTTAAACGGGCGTTTAGAGGTTTTGATTGAGCCGGTATCCCAAACCATACACTGTTTCAATATAATTAGCGGGCGCTCCAGCAGATTTGAGTTTTTGGCGCAGGGAACGTAAATGCACTTTGACCGTTTCTTCCCCCGGTTGTTCTTCAAAACACCACACTTGATCTAAGATGGCACTCCGACTTAAACAACGCCCATGACTGCGAAGAAATAATTCTAATAAGCTATACTCTTTAGGTGTAAGTTGGAGCTGTTTCCCTGCATAATCCACTTTACAAGTATTCGGGTCAAGTTGCAGTTCTCCCCATTCCAAGATCGGGGGTAAAATATCGCTATTGCGGCGCAGCAGTGCCCTTACCCGTGCCATCAATTCTGGTAAATCAAAGGGTTTAACCACATAATCATCGGCTCCGGCATCTAATCCCATCACTTTATCGGTGCTAGTATCTCTAGCCGTCAGCATTAGCACGGGAATGGTATAGCCATGTTGTCGCAGTCGGCGGCAAAATTGAATGCCATCGAGTTTGGGGAGCATCACGTCTAAAAGAATGAGATGATAGGGGGCTGATTCTACAAAAGTCCACCCTAATTCCCCATCTTCGGCAGTATCAACCGTATAATGGCGATCGCTTAATGCTTCTGCTAAGGCTTCGGCAATACGAACATCGTCTTCTACCAATAAAATTTTCATCTTAAATTCATTCTGACTAGAGTCTGTTGCGATCGCCCATGATTTGATAGGCTAAATAAACAATCAACCCTTGCAAACCTCAATCATATCAATTTAGGATCGTCAATGCTCAGTGTTTTGATCTGGGGCCCGGTTTTAGGTGCAGCAGCGATCGCCTTCTGGCCCGCTGAAATCAAACCTGAAACCCTACGCAAACTGGCCATTGCCCTCGGCCTTTTCCTCTTGGGTTGGACAGTGGCGATCGCTCTCCAATTTAATCCCCATCTGTCCCAACTGCAATTGACAGAATTCGTACCCTGGTTAGAAGCCCTGGGCCTAACCTACCATCTGGGCATTGATGGCCTATCCTTTCCCCTAATCTTACTGCACAGCTTATTAACATTCGTCTCCATTGCAAGCAGCGATCGCCAGATCCAACGGCCTAGGCTCTATTATGCCCTGCTGTTGCTGCTCAACTCCTGCGTTTCTGGAGCCTTCTGTTCCCAAGATTATCTCCTGTTCTTCCTCTTCTATGAACTCGAACTGATTCCCCTCTATCTCCTGATCGCCATCTGGGGTGGAAAGCGTCGGGGATATGCCGCAACTAAATTTTTAATGTATACCGCCGTTTCCGGTATTGCCCTCTTGGCTTCATTCCTGGGCATCACCTGGTTAAGCGGAGCCAGTACATTTAGCTATGACCCGGCGATCGCTCAAACCCTACCTTTGGGAACCCAACTGATCCTCCTTGGGGGTCTCCTGCTCGCTTTTGGCATTAAAATTCCCCTTGTTCCCTTCCACACCTGGCTTCCCGATGCTCACGTCGAAGCCTCTGCTCCCATCTCCGTTCTCCTCGCTGGCGTATTGCTGAAACTGGGAACCTACGGACTGCTCAAGTTTGGCCTCCTCCTGCTTCCTGATGCTTGGAGTTTCCTTGCCCCTGGCCTAGCAGTTTGGGCTGCTGTTAGCGCCATTTATGGAGCCTTGAGTGCGATCGCCCAGACCGATATGAAAAAAATGGTCGCTTTCAGCTCCGTCGCCCATATGGGCTATATATTGCTCGCTGGTGCAACGGCAACTTCCCTCAGCTTCCTGGCGGCGATCGTGCAAATGGTCAGCCATGGGTTGATTTCTGCTGTTCTCTTTCTGGTTGTGGGAGTTGTCTACAAAAAAACCGGAACCCGCGATCTCAATATCTTAAAAGGCCTCCTGAACCCAGAGCGCGGCCTACCTCTCATTGGCAGCTTAATGATTATGGGAGTGATGGCCAGCGCCGGAATTCCCGGTATGATTGGGTTTGTCTCCGAATTTCTGGTCTTTTGGAGCAGTTTCCCCACCTTCCCCATACCCACCCTCATCTGTATGGTGGGAACCGGCTTAACTGCTGTTTATTACCTGCTCTTAGTGAATCGTACTTTCTTTGGCCGCCTTTCCGAAGTCGTGCAAAACCTGCCCCCAGTGCAGTGGTCAGATCGCATTCCGGCGATCGCCCTAACCCTCTTGATCGTCTTCTTCGGTCTCTTTCCCAGTACCCTCGTCCAGTGGAGCGAAGCCACCAGTACGGCCATGTTTCCGAGTAACACCATTTTGAGTGGGGAAGACACAGGGACACGGAGACACGGGGACACGGAGCATTCTGCATTATTCCCCTATTACCCATTACCTATTACCTATTTTACCCCATGATCGCCCTTTCCCCCTCTAAACATCCCCTTGCCTCCTACATTGAACGTCTAGAAGCCGGTGGTGAATTGCTACCCCACTCTCAAGAAAATCTCCTGGAAGTAGTAGGTATTCTCAAAAGCTATGGAGTCGTTCTGGATGCCTATTCCAAAAACCTGATTTATATGGCTCAGGAACAGTTTTTAGTCCTCTTCCCCTTCTTTAAGTACTTCAATGGGGAAATAACTCTGCAAAAACTGCTCAAACATTGGTGGCACGATCGCATTAACTATGAATATGCCGAGTATGTCATGCGCGTGATGCTCTGGCATGGTGGTGGAGAAATGGATATCTACTTGGATAGCGCGGCTTTTGGTGAGTATGCAGAGCGGGCGATCGCCGCTAAAATTAAATACAACCCAGGGGTGCAACTACTCCATAAACTCTTTCCCGACTTTCTCCCCGAACAAGTGCGGCAAATGGTCTATACCAGCGCCCTAGGTCAGTTTTGGCGCGTCATGAGTGATATGTTTATCGACCTCTCAGACCGCTACGATCGGCGAGAGATCCAGTCTATTCCCCAAGTCGTCGAGCATGTTCTCGCGGGTTTAGTTGCTGCCGCCAATACCCCCATCACCTACACAGTAACCATTAGCGGCAAACCCTACGACCTCATCCCCCCTTCCCAAAACTTCAAATTCTTAATGGAAACCGCCGTTCCCTACGTCGATACCATCTTCTTTCGCGGCACGCCCTTCCTCGGAACCGTTTCTTACAACGCCCAAGCTCGGCAAATTCCGGGAAAACAAGCCGAATTTAACTATGGAGCGCTCTACGCTGACCCCCTCCCCACTGGAGGTGCAGGTATTCCTCCCACTTTGCTCATGCAGGATATGCGTCACTTCATCCCCGATTATTTGCACGAATTTTATCAACGCAGTCGTCGCGGCGAAGATGATCTCTTAGTGAAAATCTGTGTCAGTTTCCAGAAGTCCATGTACTGCGTCACCACTGCAGCCATTAAAGGACTAACTCCCCATCCCCTCGACACCAACGATCCAGAGCAAAAACAGGCCAACCGAGCCTATTTTGAATCGTGGATGGATCGCTTCATGACTTCTCGCCTGCTAGAGGTCAATCAAGGCTAGGAAATCAGCGTAGTGCCCTGACGCTGTGTTCACAGCACTACGAGATTGGAGATCGCTATTCAGGTCAGTTGCTACGAGCTATTAAAGGGAGTTTTCTTGAACTTCTGATGGCTCTAATGCGATTTTCTCCACCTCAGAGTAATATACTGAATCAGCTCACTTTATATGGAGAAGCAGCATTTTGAGCCTACAGTGAAGTTGCTTTAAACAACATTAAGGAGGAAGGAACAGTATTGCACGATTACAGTGCAAGAGTGCTTTTAGAAGAGAAGGAGATTGCCTCGCCTTAGCTCAACCTTCATTCCAACCTTCAACAATTGCCATCGTTATATTCACATAGGGATTATCTAAAAATTCATTGAGGGCAGCTTTACCACCAGACTTCAAAGCGTTAACCGCACGTTTTTTAAGGGTCGGATCTACACCAGCATTGACCCAAGCTGTTTTCTGCTCCAGGGTCGCTTCCGGGTTATTTTCTTCTAGCTGTTTGAGAAGACGCTGAATTTCATGAGCCGCCTCTGCTAATGTTTGCTTTTGTTCTGGAAGATTAACGTGTATAATTCCTTTATTGTCACCGCCAAACACACTACCTATCTGAGCGCCACTAAAGGTTTGTTGAACTTTTGGTATATCCGACATTTTTTCCAATCTCCTGTTGAAAGTAATTCAATTCTTCTGTGATGGATCACCTGTAACTATAGTACCAGAAACATTTCCAGCAACAACCCCTACAGCTCCTTGGAAGTTTTGGCTGATGTTAACAACAAAGTTCTCTAAAGCATCCACAGGTAAACCTTCCGCTTCAAAAGATGCTTTTATTGTATCGGCCACTAAATTTAATGTACTGATCATAAACATTTCAGCATCATCAGTATTGAAAATATCTAAGTCAAGACCTCTCATGAATGTTTGTTGTAACGATTCTTTAAGATTATAGCCCCTAATAACTAACCATGATAGTTGTGGGCATATCATGGATAAAATAGAAGCTATAATTAATACTACAACTGCAAGAATGATCTGAGCAAGTGCTAATCCTATTACAGGAATTACACTTACAAATGCCAGACTTAGCATAGCTGCAAATGTTATAGGAGCTATAGTTACAAGAGAAAACCAAGCTTTTCTAATTAACCGATGAAAGTCCAAAGTTCCAAGGACAAAGCTACTAAGACCGACATAAAGATTATCACCATATGGGAGAAACCGTATAAATATTGTCGCTTTGGCATTCCAACGCATCAGACTTCGCCTAAGAATTAAATAGGGACGTTCAGATGCATCAACTGTAAATTGGTAAGTGACACTATCTAATGAAACGTTCTCTAAGCTACCGCTCTTTATTTTTTCAAAAATAATTGTGTATAGCTCGTGACAAAACTTCTGTAAATTTATCTTATTGCGATCAATTGCATAGGTGTTATAAAAGCTTAGCCTGGGCAATTGAATGCCTGAACAGGCTGCCGGATCTAAGCTTGCCCAATTAATCATGATGTAATTTTTTTTATTTGATTGTTCTTTACTAAGACTATCTCTAATATACAAAACCTCATTAGCATATTCCGTCATTTGGTAATAAAAAAATCCCAAGGCAATGTTTTTAGAAATCAGTACAATCACTGCTAGAGTTTTCCAGAATGCAAAAAGATTTAAGAATAAAAGACATGCAACAATGAATCCAAGTGGTGCGTAACATTTCTTTATGAAGCTGCACTTCATAAAAGAAAATGAAGATATAATGGGTATGGTATGACTCTGACTGTTATTTAAATTGACTATAAGCCCCTGATCGCCACTACGGGAGCAGCAAGTACCAACAGGAGTGATCTCGCCATGGAATAAGTGGAGAAAGCCAAGTGATACGCCTACGGGAGGCAAGCGCGATCGCAGTGACAAGTGTTTATTTCCCCCCTTGTGAACATGGGATGAAATAGTGAAAAAAAAGGATGCTACACCATTGAACGTTCCAGCTTAAGAGGGAAATACTTTACTGCTGCCAAAATGGGGCGAACTGCAAAGCTAGGAATTTGGGTGTCCTGTGCCAACCTCTTCAACTGGCGATCGCCGGGTAGCATCCTCTTCGGAAGGGTTTCTTTCGCTCTTTCTGATCCTGATGATAGCGCAAGAATATCGATAGGGGTAATGCAATATTGATAATAAATATGATAGATTTATATCTATGAATAAAAATTTCTAATTGAGGAACAGGTTTTGAGGCAAGCTACTCTGCATCAATTAAAAGTGTTTGAAGCCGCAGCCCGTCACGGCAGCTTTACGCGGGCAGCAGAAGAGTTATATTTAACCCAGCCTACCATTTCCATGCAAGTAAAGCAATTAACGAAGGCTGTGGGAATGCCTTTATTTGAACAAATTGGTAAACGATTATATCTGACGGAGGCAGGTCAGGAACTTTTCGCGGCTTGTCGTGACGTTTTTGACCGCATATCCCAATTGGAAATGACCATTTCTGACTTAAAGGGATTGAAACAAGGACAGCTTAAACTCAGTGTAATCACTACTGCTAAATATTTTGTTCCTCGCTTACTGGGGCCCTTCTGTCAACGCTATCCGGGTGTAGATTTTGCCCTTCAGGTGTTCAACCATGAAGGATTGCTAGCCCGCATGTCCGAAAATCTTGACGATCTCTATATTCTCTCCCAAGTGCCGGAAAATTTAGATGTTGCAGCTCACCAGTTTCTGGAAAATCCCTTAGTGGTTTTGGCCCAGCGAGAACATCCCCTAGTGGGACAACAAAAGATTCCCATCGAGCGCTTATCTGGGGAACCGTTTATTATGCGGGAAGAGGGATCGGGAACTCGTCGTGCCGTTGAGAAACTGTTTAATCAGGAGAATATTAGCGTTAAAGTGAAACTAGAGTTAGGCTCGAATGAAGCTATTAAACAGGCGATCGTGGGCGGTTTAGGTCTGTCGGTATTATCCTTACATACCTTAGCTCTAGAGGGCGCTACTGGAAAGCTGGCAATCCTTGATGTGGAGCATTTCCCCATTGAACGCAATTGGTTTGTCGTCTATCCCAATGGTAAACAGTTATCCGTAGTCGCAACAGCTTTCTTAGAGTATCTGTTGGATGAAGGTAAAAAAGTGGCTGAAGAGACAGCCATGGACAAGCTTCACTAAGGTCTGTTTTAGATTAGGGAAAAATTAACCGGGTGATAGCCAGTCGTAATCGTAGGGAAGATGACAAAGGCGATCGCCTCACCTAACCTATCCCCAATTACTCTATGATTAACATTGATACTCTAGTGTCAGCAACTTTCTGCTCCCTCGCGTTGGGAATATCTGCACCTGCTTTTGCCCAACTCAATTTTGAATTACCGTCCGATAGGACTCTTCAAGAGTGTCCTCAGATTGGTTATAGCGCTTTTGTAATTAATACTGAAACGGCTGATCTCGAACAACTGGCCCAAGTTGCTCAAGTACCCCTCAATCAGGTTACCTTATGTAAATTGGCTATTCCCGATCAAGGTTTTGTTGTAGGCACTCAAATTCAGTTAACTACGTCTTTTAATCAAGAACATCGACCGACTTTTCAACTGGTACGCAAGCTGAAACATCAAGGCTATCAAGCCTATCTTAGTTATACCAGTGATGAACCGATTGAAGGATAAGAGTCTTTGAGTTCAGGCTGAGTGTGGTGTTGAGGATCTGAAACCGTTTACAAACCCCTAGATAACCTAAAGTAGAGGCGAAACATGTTTCGCCTCTACTACATTTTGCTGTGCCTCATTTATTCTGATTATTATTATGAATTACCAGCGCTATATTGAATAGTTTGCTCTAAGCGAGGTAAAGCATTAGTTGCTGATTCCCGAATATAAGTATCCGCCGATTCATCATTGGCTAATTGGGTTAAGACTTCTGTCGCGCGAGCATCTCCCATAGAGGCCAAAGCATTAATAATTGATACCCCTAAAGCTACATTTTCTGTTGTTTTTAGGGTGTCTACTAACAACTCTAACATTGGTGAACCTACAGCCCCCAATGCCATCACTGCAGTAATATTAACCAGTTGATTGGGATGATTCAAGGCCAGCTTTAAACCGTCTACTCCTTCTTCTGGAAAAGCATCAGGCCCATGATTGACCGCCACTTGGGCTAACGCTTTCACACAACTCGTTTGAATGGTTGAATTATCACTTGACTCCAATAGGGAAACAATGGGCACAATCGCATCTGGGCCAATTACCCCTAACGCCTTCACTGCTGGTCGCCGAATATCCACATTCTCTTCCTTCACCATCTCAATTAAGCGACCAATGGTATCTTCGTCTCGATTTTCAGCTAACTGTACCATGGCACGTTCTCTTAAATTTGGATTGGGATGTGTAAGCTGTGTAAATAAAGCGTTAGTATCTGAAGTCATTGTATTTAACTATAGAAGGATTAACAATTAAGGCTTAACAAACCAAGAACTCTAAGTCTTGAACTTGACTGCATATGAAGCCAAGCTGTAGACTTAGAGTTCTCTAAAGTTTAATTCTTGAACATTAAGGATCAAGAATCCAACTCAAATTTTTCCCAGTTATAGACTAGGATAAGGAGTTGATTACATAGTCTAGCAGAGCATTGTACTCAACTAGAGCTTGTGCAGACATATCGCGAGGAGCGCAACCCCGGTTACGAGCATAGCTAAGAGCTGCAACATAAGGAGCGGTGGGCAGACCTAAAGCACGATAAACTTCACGCTGTCCAGCAATTCCCCACTCATCAAGAGGGCCAGTACCGCCTACAGCCAAGCAGTAGCTAATCAAGCGCATGTAGTGCTTGATGTCACGCAGACACTTAGCTTTGAAGGTATCGGTAGAGTTGGCTTCACCAGAATTGTTCAGGTAAGGATACTGTTTGATGCAAGCATCATAAGCTTCCTGAGCAACAGCATCAACGTTACCGCTGAGTTTTTCAGCAGCTTCCAAACGAGCAGCCGCACGTTGGAGGCTACCTTGAACAGACTCTAGGTCAGAGCTGCTAGGAAAACGACCAGCAGCATCAGCAGCAGCAATAGCCGTGGTGAGAACTGATTTCATTTCTTTACTATCTCCAGGTTTATGTGATCGGTGTTACTTTTTAAGGGACGATTGCCCGTAGATCTTCGGTGCAGTGATTTATCGGTTTTAGCTTAAAGCGGAAATAACGCGATCGAAGTATCCAGCACACTCAGCAGCTAACGCAGAGCAGTCTCCTTGGGGAGTATCGTTTTTACGATATTTTGCTCCAGCACGCTCTTCTGTGTTGGTGTTGGTAATGTGAGCAACACAAACGGCCTTCATGATTTGTACTGCACGAACGGTAGAAGTTGAGGGAACTCCTAACGCGGTGTAGGTTTCTTTCAGACCATTTAAGCACCGATCTTCGAGAACAGAAGCATCACCAGCTAACAAGGCGTAGGTGACATAGCGAAGAATGATTTCACCATCACGTAAGCAAGCAGCCATACGACGGTTGGGGTAGCAGTTACCACCAGCTTGGATTAAGCCTTGGTTTTCGCAAATCATACCGGTGATTGCATCAGAAACGCAGCAGCTTGCGTTACTAGCTACAGCATTAACAGCGTCTAAGCGCTTGTTGCCTTCAGAAATAAAACCTTTGAGTTCAGCAATTTTGTCGCTGCTCAGAGTGGAAGTGCTGGCATCTGCTGATACCACAGCTCTCGAAAAAGCGTCAAGCATTGAAATGTTTCCCTCTCAATAGTTGAATTTTAAGTGACCCGTTTTGCACGGGTCATAACTGACTATAGGAGATGATGGGGACTGATGGTAGCTTTATGATAAACAATGTAATAATCCTTTACAATTGGGAGGATTTTATTAATGATTGCCAGATGATAAATCGGTAAAGAACGGTATCACTGATCCAGAAAGGGTTGATTTCAAGGTATTTTTAAGAAATCTGCTGATGCTAGTTCAGTGCTTGAGTTATGGATAAACGATTTTCTCAGCTTTTTAATTTAAGTGAAGACCAGGCGATCGCCCTGTTAGAGATGCCTTTGGATCAGTTAGCCGATCCGAGCGATCGCTATGTGGCGGCTTGTCACCTGATGCGCTATCCCACAGAACGGTCGATAGCTGCCCTGATCAAGGCCATTCAAAATCAGGAGGACGATCTGTATAATCGGATTGCCCGACGTAAGGCGGTGGAGAGCTTGGGACGATTGAAGGCTGAGATCGCCATGCCTACCCTGCGCGAGTGTTTAACGGACTCGGATATCTATACAGTGGAGAATACGGTTTGGGCGATCGGCCAGATCGGGACAGATGACCCGCAAATTTTAGAACAAATCAGCCAACTGTTGCAGCAACCGAATCAAAGCTATCGGGTCATTATCCAAGTTCTGACCCAGTTAGGCTATCAACCTGCTCTAGAGGCAATTCAACCGTTTATAGACTCAGACGATCTGTGTATTTCCAGTGTGGCGATCGCCGCGACTTGTCAGTTAAGTGGTGATTTCAGTTCCATGGATCGGGTAGTGGGCTTTCTGCATAGTGACAATCTTAATGTGCGCCGAGCTTGCATCCAAGATTTAATGGATACTCATCATTATCCAGCTCTGCCCAGAATTGTCCAATGTCCGGTTTCCATTGTATTTCGTCTGCGAGGGATTAAACATCTGGCTCAAAGTGGAATTGCTGCCCAGAAATTCACCTTTTCCGAGGTCGAACCCTATTTTGACCAGGTCATCCGAGATCATCCAGATACCCTAGAATTTGTCCATGAATATGACCAAACCCCCACCATAGAGTTTGCGATTAATGAACTCTATAGCACGGATTTTGGGCGCTGTTATTTAGCCAGCCATACCCTCCTGCACACCTACCCACAAGAGGCACCAGAAGCTTTATTAGCCACGTTTGCTGACAAAGCAAATAATGATTATGGCGCTCATTATCATGTGGTCAAACTCTTGGGATGGCTAGGGTACTCACCTGCCTACAATTTGCTGGTAGAAGCCTTGCACAATGAAGCTCCTCAATTCCAAAAATCTAGGGCTGCTGCGGCGATCGCCCTAGGGAATTTAGGGGCAACAGAAGCCATTCCCCTGTTACATGAGGCCCTGAAAACATCGATTTTCGATCTCAAGTATGCAGCTCTCTTGGCATTAGACCAATTAGGAGATCGTAAAGGAGGGGAGATCTGTGCCCAAGATCAGGATTTAATCTTACAAGCCAAAGCTCTAACTCAGGCTTCTCATTAATCGGTCAACCCTTATTACAGTTCTTCATCAAACACTGGGGGCCAAATTTCGGCAATTGAAAGTTCCCAACCCGGCAATAATTCTGGAATAGTCAACGTATCTTCACTGCTGAGAACAACGGGTTTACTGTTCGCACGGTAAACCGTCACTATTAGATTTTTGGGGTCAACTAAAATCCCAACTTGACTCCCTAACTCCAAAAATTTCTCCAGTTTTTCCACCAAGGGTTTAATATTGTCAGATGCTGACCGAACTTCAATAGCTAAATCTGGAACCAGTTCGGCAAAAGCACGGGGAGCTTGACGCATTTTCTGGGCAGGAACAAAAGAAACATCTGGCCCCCGTAAATTGCCATCCGGTAAGCGAAACCCTGCCGAAGAGCCAGTAACATAACCCAAAGATCTGGGAATTACCCAATTTTGTAAGAAAAAGATTAATCGGGCAATAATCACTTCGGAAACATAATCGGATAATCCCATAACAATAATTTTACCATCTACTAATTCGGTTCTATAGTCCAGATGAGCATCGCTTAATTGGGTTTGCAGTTGTTCTAGGTCTTTAACAGTCAGAGACATCGTGTTCTTCCTCCTTAATGGTTACTTATAGTGTTTCTCTCTTCTATGAGGTACAGCTTGAAGCCTTAGAACCTAAGCCATACAAGCTATTGCCTATTGCCTAGCGCGAAGCGCTATATTATCGAATAGGTAAGAAGATCGTCATCACTTCTCCTTGCTTGGGTCGTTGACGGATCAAAAATTTACCCCCGATCGCCTCAAACAGGTTTTTGGTGACGCTCAGATTCAGGCTCAGATTCCCCGTTTCTGGTTGAAACATCAACACTTGACCCAATGCTTTAAAAGGAGACAAACTAGGGCAAGCTTGAGGTGTTTCTGAGATTAATTGTAATTTCAGTTGATTGCCTGCGGGAGTCACTTCGACTTGTACATGGGAACCGGTGGGCAACGTCGAGGTGAAATTCTGAATCACATTGGTTAACACTTGATCCAATAAATGAGGGTCACTGACGACTGTAGGCGTATGTTGAGGTAAAACCACATCTAAGGTTACGTTACGACGACCGGCTTGTTTCTGCCATTGAGGAATACCGTCCTGAAACACCTGGGCTAGAGAAGTCGTGGTTAACTGGGTAGATTGGGACTTGGTGGGTGTAGTTTCGAGTTCTACAGCCCGGAAAATGAGATTAAAGCGATCGATCTGTTCCGTACATTCGCGATCAATGGTGTGCAGACGCTTCAACACTTCGGGGGGGAGATTAGAGCGTTTGAGCAACAGGCGAGTATAGGTGCGAATTGTCGCCAAGGGAGTTTTGACTCCATGGGCGATCGCCTGAAGCAATTCTAGATCGGGTTGAGAGGCCGTTGTTGTCGGTGATGGGGGCGTTTGTTTTTTCACTCTCTCTGAAGATCGATCGGCAGTCGATACCGCAACCGAAGGTTCAGGGAGATATTGAACCATCAACCGACTAAATGCCGTTACCGTTTGATACCCTGGAGCAACGGGAGGAAACTGGTGATACAGGTTATCCAGATGCTGCACATCCTCCGGAGTCCCAGTCAGGCAAACTCGCGATCGCAAAGCATTCCAAGCCCGTTCAACATCCTGGGGGTCAAAGGAAAACTGAAATCCCAGATCTCCGGTCGTTTGGGGGGCGATCGCCATGACCAAACTCAATGAAGGGGTTAACACCACAGCAAATTGTTCATAATGCAGCGGATCTTGAGGTGCTAATAGGGTTTTGGCAGTGAGCGGACAAGATGACTGATCGGACGAGAGAGGAGCACCATCGTAGAGCGGGGAAGAGCCAACTGGAGTGAGGGGTAAGTCTCCCGATTCGGAAGGAGATGGAGGGAGTTTAAACAGCAAAGAATGAGTTTCTTGCAGGGGTAAAAACAGCCAAGAGGTAATCTGGGGATGGGGATGGGCTAGAATAGGAGAGCTACAGAGAATTAAGCCTTGGGAAAGTTCGTCTCGATCGAGCAAATCATTTAATGCGGCGATCGCTCCACACCAAGATCGTTCAGCCTTATGTTGACCATTGGCGATCGGCTCCAACTGCCCTAAAATTTCACTTAACGTTGGCATCATCCACTCAAACATAACCATTTCCCCCATCTGGCGCGAATTATGACAGATCTTACCTGTGAGGGTATCGGTCTTTTTAGGCAATTGACTAGGAGGTGAACCGAATAAATCAGTTGCAATTTCCGGATCGCCAACTCTTGACTCTTAACTGTCCACCGTCTTAGTTATCCTCCCCACAAGGGTCATTAAATTTCGTATAAAAACTACCGTATTGTAACCAATACTGTTTTAAGTTATGATTAGGGGTGTGCAAGCTAGCCTTGGCTTGATACAAAATCACCTGTCGATGTTGACCAATCCAAACCCGCCGAGCTGGTTCTACAGAAATCAAAGTTCCGCCCAAACTCGATACACATTCTTCAAATCGTTCTACCGCTGAATATTCTACACTTTGAAATATAAAAAAACTACCGGAACAGATTAAATAGCGATTTCTAATCCAGTTTCGCATTTTTTGACAAGCCACTGGGGGTATCACAGCTCTCTCCACTCAGAACTTTTCAACTCTCTAGAGCAAAACAAGGGGTTTTAACCCCTTGTTTATCTGTCCAATGATTGACTACCAGGGCACAGTATTATGGCGATTTTTATGCCACTTCTGTAATGCTCACAATCTTACCACCGGCTCGATGAATCCGTTGGATTTGGGGAGTCATTTTTGCTCCAGAGACTAAATACCGAGTTGTACTAACATGGCGGGGACAATCAAACTTAGATCCGGTTACCAGAATCTCAAAGGTCTTCTCGGTTGCATCTTGATAGGCAGCTACACGACCACCTGTGGAAGGCAACTTAATTTTCGTTGTTGAATTGGTAGCCACATCTTGTACCAACCGAGAACCTTTAAATGCGCTATCTACGCCTGCATTACCTTGGTATAAAGACAAAGTGCGGTTGTAGTCAACTTGCTTTAGTCCGACTTGGCTGATTGAACCTTGATAGTAAGGAACGATATTGTCTCCAAACTTCTCTTGGTATTCCACACTATCGATATAGGAATCGATTTCGGCATCATAACCTTGCTCAATACACAGAGTAATATGTTCCGAAAGTTCCGCCTGATCGACTGGCGCACGTCCCAACAGATGCTTGAAATTCAATTCAACAAATCGATAGGGAGCACAAGATTCAAAATAGCGACTACGGTAGAAATCAGACTTTGCTACCGCACGGACAAATTCACGAACGGTGATGTCTCCTTGAATCAACTGGGATTCAGCGGTAACCAACCGTTCACTATCCATTACATGGGGATTTCCCAGCACTTGCTTATAAACAGCACGAATTACTATTTGCTGTTCATCCAAGCTACTGGCACTCCAAAGCTCAATGGGGTCATCTAATACTACACTCATTGGTATTATCCTGAATGGGTTTTCAATGCTTTATTTAATTAATCGTCTTTCCTCTTTTTCCTCTCCCTGATTTTGAATACAGGAGGAGTAATATCGAGGTTTGGATCGATAATCAGAAACATTGCAACAGTTAAGTTATATTACTCAACTGTTGATTGCTTAGTTTGCTGATGAACTTAGTCTACTACAGGTAGGTCTCAAAGCCAACACCTCATTGATCTTCAACCTAAATTTCCTGAAGTTTAGTGTTCCTTATTTATAAGGAAATTACTCCCCAAGCAGCTAAAGCTACAGCAACTACTCCTAAGGTTAATAAACCTCCTCCAGTGAGAGCAATGAGCCGGCCTGTTAAACGAACCCAACCTGGATAAGGAGGGCGCTGCCATGACCAACGATAAGTCGGCATGAGAGGTGGAAAATAACCCAAAGATTCTAATTTCTGGCGATAATCTTCTCCATACCGAGGCATCCGGGCACTGGGTAAATTTCCCTGAGAACGTTGGGGCAAAATCCGCCGTCTCTGATAGGGAACCGTATCATAACCAAAATGGGTCAAGTATTCTTCTGTATTGAGTAATTGATCGACAAATCCATTTAATCCTTGCGTCGCAAGAACAATCGACCAGGCTAATTTTTCCCGCTCTCCATACACTTCGCGTCCGAGTACCCGTTGAATACACAATTCTACAAACCGATAATTACTATTGGGTTCATAGTTATTGCGCCGAAAGCTTTCAGATAAGAGGAGGGAACGAATAAAATCACGGACAGTAATTTGTCCTGCTCTTAACTGAGATTCCAGAGCATTTTTGTAATTGTGATAAATCAATTGTTGTTCGTTAAAAATTTGCCGATAGGCAGCCCAAATCAACTCATCCACCTCTACAGATGAAGGCAATCCTTCAGTCGTATAAATTCGAGGTTTTTCAGGACTAGCAATCTCAAACCCCTCAACTCGCTGATTTTGAGTGGTTGGGGAATATTCAAGCAAGGGAATTGTCATAGAATCTCCTGGAGTATTTGGGGTTACAATAAGTTAAAAAAAGGATTTTCCTTTCAACAGGTAAATTATAAGCCCTAAGCGATCGCCTAAATCCGATTCTCAGGGCCCATCTTAAACCCAATTGTTTTGATCTGAATTCTCAACTTTGAACCTCATCTTGATTCAAAGGTGAAAGTTCTTTCTGTGATTTTTCAGTTCGAGGACTCTAGAGAGTAACGTTAAGCTAGTCTCTAGAAAACTGTGTGAACTACTCGACATTGTACCATTAGGGCGCAACGCCAGCTTCTGACTTCTGAAGCGATTGCCTCCGAAAGAGCTAACTTTCGTCTTGCTCTATACAGGTCTTATCCCGCCTCCATCAGCAGTAACCTCGGTTGTCAAGGAAAATCCGTAATCCTTCATTACGGATTTTTTTTAGCTAAATGAGCCAACCTCCCATAAGTTAGCAACTTAGCAGATGGAACGTAATTAAAATAGGGAAGAAACGGTAAAGAAATCGGAAAGATGACTAAAATCCAGCAAATTTTAACATTTTGTAATACTTGATCCCGCGATCGCCGAGAGAATATGCTGAGTTTTCTTGTAAGCTGAAATGAATGGGTCAAGGCAACGATAACCACATGAGGATTCTTTTAATTGAAGATGACATAACTTTGGCTGAGACTCTAGCAGAAGCCCTCACCGATCAACTTTATGTCGTTGATATTGCACCCAATGGAGCAGCAGCATGGGAATACTTTGATGCTCTTGATTATGACCTTTTGCTCTTGGATGTGATGCTTCCCGATCTTGATGGCATCAGTCTCTGTAAGCAACTGCGTCTTCAAGGTTATCAAATGCCAGTTTTGATGATAACGGCCCGTGATACAGTTAGTGATAAAATCGCGGGTCTTGATGCTGGAGCAGATGATTATATTGTGAAACCGGTCGATCTCGGTGAATTGTTTGCACGGGTTCGTGCCCTTTTACGTCGAGGGAGTGTATCTGCTCCTATTTTAGAATGGGGAAAATTAAGGTTTGATCCTAGCACGTATGAAGCCAATTATAACGATCGCCCCTTGCATCTCACCCCCAAAGAATATTCTCTTTTAGAACTCTTACTGCGTAATGGTCGTCGTGTGTTGAGTCGTCATGTGATGATTGAACATATTTGGTCACTTAAAGATCCTCCAGAAGAAGATACAATTAAAGTCCATATTCGGAGTTTACGTCAAAAATTAAAAGCCGTGGGTGCGCCTGAAGATTTTATTGAAACTGTTCATGGGATTGGATACCGATTAGGGAAAGGTAACTTTTATTAATTCAATAAATCCCAAAATAGGGCTACACTTACTTCCCCATAAAAACAAGATATAGCAGGGACGAACAGCCGTTCGCCCCTACACTATTTTCTGGATGCAATCGTCTAAATGTACAGAGGGAGATTCTGCCGATCGCGATTCAGAACTAAACCAACTCAGTAATCTTGAGAATTTTTCCACCCCTCTTGTGGATAGTCTGAACTTCCTGAGACATCTGGCTATAGTTAACCAGACATTCCTGACGGGTTAACTTGTTGAGACGAGCCGTAGCTTTGGAGCTAGAAAATACAATCCGAAAGCGCTTGTCTGTATTGCCATAAGAAGCACCATTTCCTACAGCGGGAAGTTCGATGGGAGTGGCGACATTCGCTGCGATAGAAGTGATTAACCGAGCTGAGTTACCGCTATCATTGGCCGCCGGTCCACGTAGTAGAGAAAACATCCGGTTGAAGGTTTCATTTTTCAATCCCACCACTGAACGAATGCTACGCGGATAGGGCACAACATGATCGCCAAAATTTTCAACATACTCCTCACTGTCAATGTAGGAGTCAATCTCAGCGGCGTATCCTTGCTGATTATAGATTTGGACATGCTCGGCAATTTCTTCCTGTGATTGGGGAGCGCGACCCAATAGATGCTTGAAGTTTAACTCGATAAAACGGTACTGGGGGGAGGAGTGGAAGAAAAGGTCTTGATACAGACTTGATTGGGCTACAGCCCTGACAAAATCACGAACAGTAATATCTCCATTGCGTAATAAGGATTCAGCACTAGAGAGGCGGTCGCCTTCCATCAAATGCTGATTTCCCAACACCTGTTTATAAACAGCCCGAATGATCTGCTCTAGCTCTGCTTCGTCAGCATTAGGACGAAGTTCTAGAGGTTCAATTTCAAAGGCATCTAAGCCCAGCGTCGCTGTAGTTAAATTTCCCATTGTTTTTAAATAAAGCTAATTTCTGATAGTTGACCGAATGGCCATAACTCCTGCATCCTAAACGATGGGGATTTCTCCAGGTCGTTAAATGAGAGAGAATTTAATAAAACTTTACACTCTCATGGCTTGACCCTAAGACAGGGTCAGGTTATAGGTAAAATAACCGTTAAGGTTGTGCCGACACTGATCTGGCTATCAACCCGAATGCTTCCGCCCTGTAATTCCACGCATTTTTGAGTCACGACTAACCCTAATCCGGTACCGGGAATATTGCCGACATTGTGACCGCGTTGGAAGGGTTCAAAGAGGTGTTGTCGATCTTCTGGGGAAATGCCAATACCGCGATCGCAGATTTCAAAGATAATGTTCTGCTGCTCAAAGGTTAAGCGTAGTTCAACATCGCTACCAACCGGAGAATATTTAATCGCATTAGAGAGCAAATTAGACAGAATCGATCGCAGCAGCTTTTCATCCAAATCCACCCAAGCCGAATCTTCAGCACAGATGAACTGAAGGGAATACTGATGACCCGCACTGAACTGAATTTCTTCGAGCAATTGGCGACAGAAGTGAGGCAAATCCAGGGTTTGGGGATTAAATTCCAGTTTGCCCGCTTCCGCGCGATTAATGGTGAGAATATCATCGAGCAGGTGTACCATTTGTTTAATGGATTCTTCAATCCGCCGTAAATTCCTGGAGCGCTTGATCGGATCTTCGGGTCGATTCAGATGAGAAGACTGTTCTAACAATTGGGCAGCCGCTAGAGCTGTACTCAGAGGGGTGCGAAACTCATGGGAAGCCATGGAGAAAAAGCGAGTTTTCAGGGTATGGAGTTCTTTTTCCTGTTCTAGGGCAAGTTTGACCTCGTTTAATCTCTTGCGAGCCGTAATATCGCGGGAATTTACAACAATTCGCAGTTCTGGAGATGTGTCCATCCCATTTTCATTCGCCGATCGATCGCCATGGGTAACAGCTTCTAGGATACGCCAAGACCCATCTTGATGTTGGGCACGAAATTCCATCAGAAGGGACATATCCTGACTTTCCAAACTATTAATCATCTGCTGATAAATTTTGCTGGAGTCATCGGGATGCACTACGTCAAAAAAGTTCTGACCCATCAGTTGAGTCGGGGAATACCCCAGGACTTTTTCTACTGAGGGACTGGCATAGTCAATGTTTCCTTGGCGATCGAGAATGGTAATAATATCTAAGGCATTCTCAATTAGCGAGCGGAAGCGTTCTTCAGAGCGCCGCAGAGCGTCTTCAGTCTGTTTGCGTTCGGTAATATCTCGCTGGATAGAAATCCAGTGAGTATATTCGTGGTTCTTGTTGGCAACGGGAACGACGCTAAACTCCACCCAAAACTCCGAGCCATCTTTACGATAGTTCATCAATTCTATGGTTAATGGTTGCCACTGAGTAAGAGCAGTTCGCACCTGGTCGAGTTTTTGGCGGTCGGTTTTTGGCCCTTGGAGAATGCGGGGGGTTTGGCCAATCAGTTCTTCCAGGGTATAACCAGTCATCCGTGTAAACGCTTGATTGACATAGAGAATACGGGGGCCGGGGAGATCGATGGGGAAGGCTTCCGTGATTAGGACGGCATCATTGGTATTGATGACCACAGATTGAAGCAGGCGTACCTGTTCCGCTTGCCGTTTCTGTTCGGTGATATCCGCAACTACGGCAACCATGCCACTAATGCGATCATTACTATCGAGCAGGGGAGCCGCAGACAAGACGATATCAATGGGGGAACCGTCTTTTTTGAAGCGACGCAGTTCGAGGCTGGGAGGGGTGATGCCTTGCAGACAAGCTTGGCGAAGGTTGCGGTATTCTTCGACGGTTTCTTCGCAGAGGATGGGGTTGGGTTGATGGTAGACTTCGGGTTCTGTCCAACCAAACATTTTTTCGGCGGCTGGATTCCAAAGTTGTATCTTATCTTGGAGGTCAAGGGTAAAGATAGCACGAGGGGAGGCTGCAATTAGAGATTGTAGCGTGTGGTTGGTGTGCCGGAGGGCGATTTCGGTGCGTTGATGTTCGGCAATTTCTAGGCGTAGAGCGTCGTTGGTGCGGGCGAGTTCTTCGGTGCGTTGCTGTACATGTTGTTCGAGTTGGGTGTTAAGCTGTTGCAGTTGTTGATAGAGTTCTCCTTGGCGAATGGCGATCGCCACTTGAGTCGCCAGTTGCTTCATCAGTTCGATTTCGTGGGGTTGCCATTGCCTGGGTTGGCGACAGTGATGAGCAATGAGTAAGCCCCACAGATGGGGCGTTTGATCGGGGTTTTCGATATCGGTTGGCGTTTGGATAATCGGAACAACTAATTTCGCTTGGACCGCAAATTGTTGGACAAATTCGACTAAACAGGGTTCAATATCGGCCTGTTCGATATTGGCGATCGCCCGAATTTTGCCGTTCAGATAAGCTTGATGATAGTCCTTGGGAAAGACTTCTTCCGGAAAGACGGTGCCTAAAATGCAGGGATAATCGGGTAAAACGGTTTCGGTGATGGCGCACCCGGTTCCATCGGCATAAATTTGATAAATTAAGACGCGATCGCACTCTAAAAATTGCCGCACATCAGCAACCGTAGTTGCCAGGACTTCATCGAGATGCAACGATTGCCGGATATGTTGGGCAATTTCGTGAATTAACCGCTCCCGCTGTGTTTGTTGTCTCAGGCTCAGTTCCGCCCGACGGCGGCGAGCAATTTGTTGATAGACTTCGTAAGTGGCGATCGCCAGCAGCACCAGTCCACTCAGAATACTAATACCTGTCATATGCATTGATGGGAATAGGGAATAGGGAATAGGGAACAGGCAATCTCCATATCTGTGTATCTCCGCGTCTCCATGTCTCCGTGTCTCCGTGTCTTGGTGTCCCCCACTCCCCCACTCCCGCGTCTCAATAAGACTCCAACAACCTCTTCACCTCAGTCTGCAAATCCCACTGTTTCATCGTTTCCCATTCCGCTTGGCGCACGGCTAAATAGGCTTGGGCTAAGGGAGGACTGAGCGCTTTAAGTAAAACTTGATTGTCGCGCAAAGCCGTTATCGCTTCTAGAAGGGTTTTCGGTAACCCTTCAATGCCACGATGTTGGCGCTCGTCTTCGGGCAAGGTACCCGGATCGCAATCCACCGGTTCGGGAGGTTCGATCTGGTTTCGCACCCCATCCAAACCGGCTGCAATTACCGCTCCTAGGGCTAAATAGGGGTTTGCAGCAGCATCAATGGTTTTAAACTCAAAATGTGTGGAACCGGTGCCTTCTGGATTACTTATGACTCGGATTGCGGCTTCTTTATTGTCTAATCCCCAACAGGAAAAAGCTCCACTCCAGGAATGGGGTTGGAGGCGACGGTAGGAGTTAGGAATAGGATTAGTGAAGGCCATCAGGGCACGATGGTGATGGAGGATACCACCAATAAACCAGCGAGCGCGATCGGATAATCCCAAAAGTCCGAAGGGGTTGGGGAGTAAATTTTCGCCTTTATGCCATAAACTTAGATGGAGATGAGCGCCACTTCCGGCGCGATCGGGGAAAATTTTGGGTAAAAAAGAAGCAATACGATGATGATAATGGGCGATCGCCTTCACGGTTTCCCGAAACACCACCTGCTGGTCAGCAGCAGCCAAAGCATGAGTATACAACACCGAAATTTCCTGTTGTCCCGGCCCGGACTCTGGATAATACTGCTCCACCAACACTCCTTGCTCATTTAACGCCGTCGCAATATCATCAATAATCCGTTGCTGAATATCCATACCATAGGTCGAACAATAGGGAGCTTGGTCAGTGGGAATAATTTCCCCATTTTCAGAGCGCTCTAGTAAATAAAATTCATTTTCAAATGAAGCAATAACTTCCAACCCTTCCAGTTTCGCATCGGCTGCCATATCCCGCAAAAACCGTCGAGGACAGAGTGCCCAAGGTTCTCCTTCTTTCACCATATTCCCCATCACCCGTGCATGGCTTGGGGTATAAGGTAGAGCCATCAGTGTAGACCAATCGGGAATTAATTGCACCTCTCCCACGGGCCCTAACCCACTTCCAGAAGCTGGTGTACTGCCAATGACTGGCATCGCTTGTTGAGCCATAGCCAACCCTACCCCCTGCTCTTGATAATGGGATAACATGCCCCCATGAACGGCTTTCGCTCGAATCATATTGCCGTTATCACACCAGAGAATACGGATAAATTCGACTCCAGCTTTTTTGAGGGATGCTTCAATGTCACGATCCATGGGCATTGGGTTTCGGGTTAGGGGCGATCCCAATCATAGGATAGAGTGCTTCGCGCGGTAATGGGTAATAGGTAATGGGTAGTGGGAAAACTATTGGCGATTGTTTATCCAGCAAATCCTACGAGCGATCGCTAACTGCACCCATGAGTTTATCTCAACTTTGACAACTTAAACCTGTTTTGTCCGATTAAGCTATTCCAGATTATCCAATCTCTACATCGGCGATCGCCACGGGTCTTCCTGACAGACACTCAAACATCTCATGAAAAACAATATGGGGGGTAGACTCATTCACTCCAAACTAGATTCGTAAAATTCTCAAAATCAGGTAATTCTGGACACAGAAAAACCTAAAACAATCTGCTTTTCTAACTTTATTTTCGCTGCCCCACCCCCCTTATTTTTATGAGCCTGTTTTTTCTTTCTTGATATTTATTTTGAGCTATCTGGGTTAAACTTTCACGTTTCTCAATATTGCTTTGAGGGGAGATCTATTACCGATCGATTGAGTGAGCTGTTCAGATAATGCGGAGTTATACTTGAAGTCGATCTAAGAGTAAGCATAAAACCATAGCGAGCAGGTTGGACCAACGGCGATGACTAGAGAACTACCCGGGTATCAAATTAACTACAAGATATACGAAGGAGACCGCACCCTCGTCTATCAAGCAA